>NZ_JBKOTX010000028.1:0-43772 GCF_047086965.1 Roseovarius halophilus (ex Wu et al. 2025)
GGCGGCGCGGCGCGGGCTGACCGGGCGCGACGTGCGCGTCGATCTGGACGGCGGCACACTGGCGGTCGCGTGGCGGGAGGACGGCGTCTGGATGACCGGCCCGACCATGCACGTGTGCGACGGCGTTCTGACGCGGCAGTTCATGGATTCCGTGACGTGACCCGCGCCCCCGTTTTCACCACGCTTGGCTGCCGGCTCAATGCCTACGAGACCGAGGCCATGCGCGAATTGTCGGCCGAGGCCGGGCTGGACAACGCCGTGGTGGTCAATACCTGCGCCGTGACATCCGAGGCCGTGCGCAAGGCGCGGCAGGAAATCCGGCGGCTGAGGCGCGAGAACCCCGACGCGCGGGTGATCGTGACCGGCTGCGCGGCCCAGACCGAGCCCGGGACGTTCAGCGCGATGGCCGAGGTCGATGCCGTCATCGGCAACACCGAGAAGATGCAGGCCGATACATGGGCCGGGCTGGCCGGCGATTTCATCGGCGAAACCGAGAAGGTCCGCGTGGACGACATCATGTCGGTGACCGAGACCGCGGGTCACCTGATCGACGGGTTCGGCACCCGCTCGCGCGCCTACGTGCAGGTCCAGAACGGCTGCGATCATCGCTGCACATTCTGCATCATTCCCTATGGCCGGGGCAATTCGCGCAGCGTGCCGGCCGGCGTGGTCGTCGACCAGATCAAGCGGCTGGTCGGCAAGGGCTTCAACGAGGTGGTGCTGACCGGCGTGGACCTCACAAGCTGGGGAGCCGATCTGCCGGCGCAGCCGAAACTGGGCGATCTGGTAATGCGCATCCTCAAGCTGGTGCCCGACCTGCCGCGGCTGCGCATTTCCTCGATCGATTCGATCGAGGTGGACGAGAACCTGATGCAGGCCATCGCGACCGAGCCGCGCCTGATGCCGCACCTGCACCTGTCGCTGCAACATGGCGATGACCTGATCCTCAAGCGCATGAAGCGCCGCCACGGGCGCGACGACGCGATCCGCTTCGCCGAGCAGGCGCGCGCCCTGCGTCCGGACATGACCTTCGGCGCCGACATCATCGCGGGCTTCCCGACCGAGACCGAGGCGCATTTCGAGAACTCGATGCGGCTGGTGGATGAATGCCACCTGACATGGCTGCATGTCTTCCCCTACAGCGCCCGGCCCGGCACGCCCGCGGCGCGGATGCCGCAGGTGAACGGCGCCGCGGTCAAGGAACGCGCGGCACGGCTGCGGGAAAAGGGGGCGGCCCGGGTGGCGGCCCACCTCGCGGCACAGATCGGGCGCGAGCACCGTGTCCTGATGGAAAATCCGCACATGGGCCGGACCGAGCAGTTCACCGAGGTGGGCTTCGCCGCCCCCCGCGCGGAAGGGGAGATTACGCTCGCCCGAATCACCGGCGCGGACGAGACCCGTCTGGTCGCCTGAGCGGCTGTCCGCCCCGGCGGCCCGGTTCAGAAACTGTAGCTGATGCCGATGTTCAACGCGTGGGTCACGATCTCGGTGTCCAGGTTGCCCGGCGCCTGCGCCGGGTCCGGGTCGATCGTGATGTCGTTGTCCGACCACGTGATCTGGTATTCGCCGAAAATGGCCCAGTCCTCGGTCAGGGCGTATTTCATGCCGGCAATACCGCGCGCGGCGGGGCCCGTCGCCTCGTAGTCGAAGGTGCGGTTCGTGGCCCCCGTCACGAGGATGTCCACATGCGGAATCGCCACGCCAAGGCCCGCGCCCAGGTACGGCGTGAACCGCCCTTTGCCGAAGGCGTCGGGCCAGCGTTTCATCACGTTGGCGGTGATGATGTTGTGCCCGTCCGACAGCTCCAGCCGGTCAAATCCGATGGCGCCAAGGTCCGCGTCGCTGGCATAGGCCTTGGTATGCGTGCCCTCCAGCCCGAAGCCGATATCGCCCTGCGTCCACCAGATGGCGCGGCCGCCATAGTAGATCGGGGCATCGAAGGGATTGCCCTCCCAGTCGAAATTCCGGCTGAAGGCGGTGCCGTCGGGGCGCGTGCCGCTGCCGGTGCTGTCGCTGACAGCCTGTGCGCCAAGGTAGAGGCTCAATTCCATTTCTGCAGCGGCCGGTGCGGCGGTCATTGCCAGCAGGGCGGCGGCGGTTTTCACGGTGTGAAACATTGATCGGGCCTGCTTGTTGAAACTTTGCGGACTGGTAGCACCTACACATGAAAAAGTCTCCTCACAAGCGCGACAGATGGGCGCCCTGACTGAATCGGGGGCATTGCGTACTGGACTGACTTGGCAAGCCCCGCTAAATAGCGTGCTGGAAAGGACCGGGAGTCATCGGTTCGAAACCCGCCTGAGGCCGTCACCGGCTTTGAAAATGGAGAATACCTCGTGTCCCACGCAGATGATCACGAAGGCACCCGGAGGGATTTCCTCTACTATGCCACAGCTGGCGCAGGTGCCGTAACCGCAGGGGCCGCTGTCTGGCCGCTGGTCAACCAGATGAACCCGTCCGCCGACGTGCAGGCGCTCAGCTCGATCCGGGTCGATGTCGGCGGGGTGCAGCCCGGGTCGCAGATCACGGTCAAATGGCTGGGCAAGCCGGTCTTCATCCGCCGCCGCACCGCCGACGAGATCGAAACCGCGCGTGCCGTCGATTTGGCCGACCTGCCCGACGGGATCGCGCGCAACGACAACATTGCCGGTGACGTGCCCGCGAACGACGAGAACCGCGCGATGGACGACAGCGGCGAATGGCTGGTCCAGATGGGTGTCTGCACGCATCTGGGCTGTGTGCCGCTCGGCAATGGCGCGGGCGATTTCGGCGGCTGGTTCTGCCCCTGCCACGGGTCACACTACGACACGTCCGGGCGCATCCGCAAAGGGCCCGCACCCGAGAACCTGCCGGTGCCGGTGGCCGAATTCGTCGACGAGTCGACGATCAAACTGGGATAGAAGGAAGCGCGCACATGTCCGGAATTCCGCACGATCACTACGAGCCGCAATCTGGTGGCGCGAGATGGCTGCATCGGCGTCTGCCGATCGCGGGCCTGCTCTACGACACTCTCACGATTCCCACGCCCAAGAACCTCAACTGGATGTGGATCTGGGGGATCGTCCTGACCTTTTGCCTCGCGCTGCAGATCATCACCGGCATCGTCCTGGTGATGCACTACACGCCGCATGTCGACATGGCCTTCGCCAGCATCGAACACATCATGCGCAACGTGAACGGTGGCCATTTCATCCGCTATCTGCACATGAATGGCGCGTCGCTGTTCTTCCTCGCCGTGTACCTGCACATCTTCCGCGGTCTCTATTACGGCTCCTACAAGGCCCCGCGCGAGATCACCTGGATCATCGGGATGCTGATCTACCTGCTGATGATGGGCACGGCCTTCATGGGCTACGTGCTGCCCTGGGGGCAGATGTCGTTCTGGGGCGCCACGGTGATCACCGGCCTGTTCGGGGCGATCCCGTTCATCGGCGAGCCGATCCAGACATGGCTGCTCGGCGGGCCGGCGGTGGACAACGCGACGCTCAACCGCTTCTTCTCGCTTCACTACCTGCTGCCCTTCGTCATCGCGGCGCTGGTGGCGGTGCATATCTGGGCCTTCCACACGACGGGCAACAACAACCCGACCGGCGTCGAGGTCCGCCGCGGCTCCAAGGCCGAGGCAAAGAAGGATACCGTGCCGTTCTGGCCCTACTTCGTCATCAAGGATCTATTTGCCCTCGGCGTCATCATGGCGGTCTTCTTCGCCATTATCGGGTTCATGCCGAACTACCTCGGCCACCCCGACAACTACATCGAGGCCGATCCGCTGGTCACGCCGGCGCACATCGTTCCCGAATGGTACTTCCTGCCATTCTACGCGATCCTGCGCGCCTTCACCTCGGATGTCTGGGTCGTGATGGCGGCGAACTGGATCACCGGCGGCATCATCGACGCCAAGTTCTTCGGCGTGCTGGCGATGTTCGGCGCGATCGCGGTGATGGCGCTCGCGCCGTGGCTGGATACCTCCGGCGTCCGCTCGGGCCGGTACCGTCCGATGTTCAAGTGGTGGTTCGCGCTTCTGGTCCTGGATTTCATCGTGCTGATGTGGGCGGGCGCCATGCCGGCCGAGCCACCGTACTCGACCATATCGCTCATCGGATCGACCTACTGGTTCGCCTATTTCCTCGTCATCCTGCCCCTGCTGGGCGTGATCGAGAAACCGGCGGCCCAGCCCGAGACGATCGAGGCCGATTTCAACGCCCATTACGGCAAAGCCGGCACGCCGGCCGAGTAAGAAAGGATTACGGGATAATGCTGAAGAAACTCGCGATAGCCGCGGTGGCCGCCCTGACCCTTTCCGGCACCGGCGCCATGGCGGCAGAGGGCGGACATGTCGAGGACGTGGACTTCTCCTTCGAGGGGCCGTTCGGCAAGTTCGACCAGAACCAGCTGCAACGCGGCCTGCAGGTATATACCGAGGTCTGCTCGGCCTGCCACGGGCTCAACTACGTGCCGCTCCGCACGCTCGGCAACGAGGGGGGGCCGAACCTGCCGGCGGATCAGGTCCGCGCCTATGCCGAACAGAACTACGAGGTGTTCGACGAGGAGCTGGACGATTTCCGCCCGGCCAAGCCCACGGATCATTTCCCGGGCTCGAATCTCGAGAACGCGCCCGACCTCAGCCTGATGGCCAAGGCGCGGGCCGGGTTCCACGGGCCCTACGGCACGGGGCTCAACCAACTCTTCAAGGGGATGGGCGGCCCGGAATACATCGTGTCGCTGCTGACCGGCTACACCGGCGAGACCAAGGAGGAAGCCGGCGTGACGCTCTACGAGAACACCGCCTTCCCCGGCGGATGGATCGCGATGGCGCCGCCGCTCTACGGGGAGGATGTCGAGTATGCCGACGGGCACGAGAACGACATGCACAGCGAGTCAGAGGATGTCGCGGCCTTCCTGATGTGGGCGGCCGAACCCAAGATGATGGACCGCAAGCATGCCGGCCTGACGGGCGTGATCTTCCTCACGGTCCTGTCCGTCCTGCTCTACCTGACGAACAAGCGCCTCTGGGCGCCGATCAAGGGCAAGAAGACAGACTGACACGCCCGCGACCGGCGATCCCACGGACCCCCGCCCGACGGCGGGGGTTTCGCGTGACAAGCGGCAGGCGCGCCGAATTCGTGTTCGCCTTCGCCGTGTCCGCGCCTAGATCGCCAAGGGGCACACGCATGAAAGGGCCGTCAACATGATGAACGATCCCGTATTCCTGATGGTCGCTGCCGCCATGCTGGCGGTTGTCGTGATCCTTGCCGTCGGGATCAGCCATTTCGGCAAGGGCGATGTCGAATCGGCAAAGAAATCTAACCGCATGATGAAATGGCGCCTCGTGGCGCAGTTCGTCGCGGTATTGCTGATCCTGTTTTTCATTTGGTTTAGGTCCGGGGGCTGAACACATGGTCGTACTCAACAAGATCTACACGAAGACCGGCGATGCCGGGGAAACCGCGCTTGGTAACGGTGCACGCGTGGCCAAGCACTCCATGCGCGTGACCGCCTACGGCACAACCGACGAGCTGAACGCGACAGTCGGCCTCGCGCGGTTGCATGCCGACGGCGAGACCGACAGCGCATTGTCGCGTATCCAGAATGACCTTTTCGATATCGGGGCCGACCTGTGCCGTCCGGAGATGGAAAAGGATCACGAGGCCGAATATACCCCGCTGCGCATCTCGCAGGGGCAGGTCGACCGGCTCGAATCCGAGATCGACGCGATGAACGCCATGCTGGAACCGCTGCGCAGCTTCATCCTGCCCGGTGGCAGCGCGCTCGCCGCGTACCTGCACCAGTGCCGCACCGTGTCGCGCCGCGCCGAACGGCTGGTCGTGGAACTGGCAACCGTCGAGGGTGTGAACCCGGCGGCCGTGACCTACCTGAACCGTCTCAGCGACTGGTTCTTCGTGGCGGCCCGCATGGCAAACGATTCGGGCCGCGACGACGTTCTCTGGGTACCGGGCGCGAACCGCTGAGCCTGCGCCTCAACCAGCGGTAGCGGCGGCCGGGGCGCGCCGTGCGCATCCGTGGACGCTAACGGCTGCGGGGTCGGCGCACCGGGATGCCTTCGCAAGGGGCATTGTCTGGTGAACGCGCCGTGCGGCACGGGATCACGCCCGACGCCGCGCGGCCAGACTGAGCGACGCCTGTTGCCCGGCATTGACGCGGCCCGCCCGAGGCCGCATTACGCACCCGGGGCAGGCAAGGAGCCGCAGCATGAAAATCGCGATGATCGGCACGGGGTATGTCGGGCTTGTTTCCGGGGTGTGCTTTTCGGATTTCGGGCATGACGTCGTCTGCGTGGACAAGAACCCGGACAAGATCGCGATGCTGGAACGTGGCGAGGTGCCGATCTACGAGCCGGGCCTCGATCAGGTCATGGCCCGCAACGTCGCGGCCGGGCGCCTGCGCTTCACCGCCGATCTGGCCGCCGCGCTCGACGGGGCCGAGGCGGTTTTCATCGCCGTCGGCACGCCCACGCGGCGCGGGGACGGACACGCCGACCTGACCTACGTGATGGCCGCCGCCGACGAGATCGCGCGCATCGCCCGCGATTACATCGTGATCGTGACCAAGTCGACCGTGCCGGTCGGCACCAACCGGCAGGTCAAGCAGACCGTGAAAAAGGCCAACCCGGCGCTTGATTTCGACGTGGCCTCGAACCCCGAGTTCCTGCGCGAGGGCGCGGCCATCGACGATTTCATGAAACCCGATCGCGTGGTCGTCGGCGTGCAAACCGACCGCGCCGGCGAAGTCATGGCCGATATCTATCGGCCGCTCTATCTGCGCGAGTTCCCGATCATCGTCACGGACCTGGAAAGCGCCGAGATGATCAAGTACGCGGCCAACGCCTTCCTCGCGACCAAGATCACCTTCGTCAACGAAATCGCCGCCCTGTGCGAGCGCACGGGCGCCGACGTCAAGCAGGTGGCGCGCGGCATGGGGCTGGATGGCCGGATCGGCAACAAGTTCCTTCACGCGGGGCCGGGCTATGGTGGCAGCTGCTTTCCCAAGGACACCCGGGCGCTGGCCCGGATCGGGCAGGACAACGGGGTGCCGATGGAAATCACTGAACAGGTGATCGCGGTCAACGACACCACCAAGCGGCGCATGGTGGAAAAGCTGCGCGACCTCTGCGACGGCTCGTTCAACGGCCGGACGATCGCGGTTCTCGGTGTCACCTTCAAGCCCAATACCGACGACATGCGCGAGGCGCCGTCGCTGACCGTTGTTCCCGCGCTCGTGGGCGGCGGGGCCAAGGTGCGCGTGTGTGATCCGCAGGGGCGCCGCGAGGGCGAGGCCCTGTTGCCCGGCGTCACGTGGTTTTCCGACGCCTACAAATGCGCGCACAAGGCGGACCTGCTTGTCATCCTGACCGAGTGGAACGAGTTCCGCGCGCTCGACCTGAAACGACTGGCGCGCAAGATGGCCCGGCCGCGACTGGCCGATCTGCGCAACGTCTATTCGCCCCGGGATGCGCGGCGTGCCGGCTTCGAGGCATATGACAGCGTTGGCCGCGCGCGTTTCTTCAGGACCTCCGACTCCCGCGCAGATTAGGGCCGCCGCGTGTCCGGCGCACCGCCGTGATGCCGACGCGTCGCCGTCGCGTTACCGCGGCCGGAAAATCGCCCCGTCCGGCGGGTTCTGTCATCCCGCCGGTTCGATCAGGATCGCCCGGAAATCGTTCACGTTGGTCAAGGTGGGGCCCGTCACCACCTGGTCGCCGATCGCCGAGAAAAAGCCGTGAGCATCGTTTTCCTCCAGCGAGGCCAACGGGCTGCGTCCCGCCGCTTCGGCCTTGCGCAGGGTATCCGGGCCGATCACGGCGCCAGCCACCTCGGCCGCGCCATCCACGCCGTCGGTATCGCACGCGATGGCATGGACGCCCGGTGCCCCATCCAGCGCGACCGCCAGCGCCAATGCGTATTCCGCGTTCGGCCCCCCCAGCCCATCCCCTTGACGAGTCACGGTAAGTTCCCCGCCTGACAACAATAAAATGGGGGCGTCGCCATGCTTCAGACCGTCCTGCAGCTCACGTGACAGCCGTGCATGGGCCGCCGCAACCTCGCGTGCTTCTCCTTCGAGGGAATCTCCGAGCACGCGGGGGGTCAAGCCGGTTTCGCGCGCCAATTCCGCGGCGGCGCTCAACGATTGGGAGGGCGCAGCATAGATGACATTTTCAACAGCCGAAAGGCGCGGGTCGCCCGGCGCGACGACCCCGGACCTGCCCGCCAGAAGGGCAGCGACGGATGACGGCACCGAGATTGCATGCTTGTCGATTATCGCGCGCGCATCCGCCGGGCTGCTGGCATCGCCCACCGTGGGACCCGAGCCGATCATCGCCGGATCGTCGCCGGGGACATCCGAGATCATCAGTGCCAGCATGCGGGCGGGGTGGGCCGCGGCAGCCAGCTGCCCGCCCTTGACCCTGCTGAGATGTTTTCGAACGATATTCATCTTGCCTATCGGCGCGCCCGAGGCCAGAAGCGCCTCGTTCACGGCCTGCTTCTCGGCAAGGGTGATGTCCCCCGCGGGCTGCACCAGCAACGCCGAGGCGCCGCCCGAGATAAGCGCAATCACCATATCCTCTGGGCCAAGTCCGCTGACCAGATCAAGCATTCGCCGGGTCGCGGCCATGCCGGCGGCGTCGGGAACAGGATGCGCGGCCTCGGCGATCTCGATGCCCGCGCAGGGGCGCGCATACCCGTAGCGCGTAATCACGAGCCCTTCGCAGGGGCCATAACTCGCCTCCACGGCCTCGGCCATCCGGGCGCTGGCCTTGCCGGCCCCGATCACGACAAGACGGCCATCGGGACGCGGGGGCAGGGCGTGTCGCAGGCTTTGCATGGGATCGGCAACCGCGACGGCGCGATCGAAAAGGTTGCGCAGGAATGTTTCTGGATCTTGCATATTCGGAAACCTGCTTGACTGGGGATATCGAGGACACCCTAGCGCGGGCGCGCGCCATGAAACAATCCGGACGCGTCACGTCACCGCCCGGATGCGCGCGCCCTATGTCATGCCGCAGCGGATCAGCGCGCCCAGCTTGACAATCGCCGGGTCCCGCGCGACAGACCGCGGCATGATCATGACACTGCTTCAGGTGGCCCTTGGCGGCGCGATAGGCGCGGTACTTCGGTTCGTGGCCGGGCTTGGCGTGGCCCGTCTGACCGGCCCGGCGTTTCCGTTGGGCGCTCTGGGGGTCAATGTGCTGGGCTCGTTCCTGATCGGCGCGTTCGTCGTGTTCGCGTTTCAACGCGACATGCAGCAACTCGGCCCGCTGATGATGACCGGCCTGCTTGGCGGATTCACGACCTTTTCGACCTTTTCGCTCGAGGCGTTCATGCTTTACGAGCGCGGGCAGATCGGCGCCGCCGGGCTGTACGTGGTGCTTTCTGTCTGCCTGTCCTTGATGGCAATCGGCCTTGGTGTCTGGTTGGCGCGGGAGATCTGGGCATGAGTGGCGTGCAAATCCTCAATGTTGACGCGGCAGACGGCGATCAGCGGTTGGACAGGTGGCTGCGCCGGCAGTTCCCGTCTGTGCCCCAGGGCCGCATCGAGAAGATGTGCCGCAAGGGTGAATTGCGCGTTGACGGTGGCCGGGTAAAAGCGAGTACCCGCTTGGCGCCCGGCCAGCAAGTGCGCGTGCCCCCGCTGCCCGATTCCTCAAGCGCACCGCCGCGACAGCGCCAGGAAATAAGTTCGGCGGATGCGTCCATGATCCGGGCCGCCGTGATCTATCGGGACGACCAGATCATCGCGCTCAACAAGCCACCCGGCCTGCCGGTACAGGGCGGTAGCGGCCAGACGCGCCATGTCGACGGTCTGGCGGATGCCTTGCGGTTCGAGCTGGACGAGAGGCCCAAGCTGGTTCACCGGCTCGACAAGGACACCTCGGGCGTTCTGCTTCTTGCGCGGACGCGTGGCGTGGCCAAATCGTTGACCGAGGCGTTCCGCCACCGTGAAACCCGCAAGGTATACTGGGCTGCGGTGGCCGGCGTGCCGACGCCACGTATGGGCACGATCAAGTATGGATTGATGAAGGCGCCCGGCCACGGGGCGCAGGGCGAAGGCGAGAAAATGCGCTGCGTGCACCCTGCGGAAGTAAAGACGACCCCGGACGCGAAACACGCGACGACGGATTACGCCGTGATCGAGGCGGCCGGAACGAGAACCGCATGGGTGGCGTTGGTCCCCGTAACGGGCCGCACACACCAGTTGCGGGCGCACATGGCCGAACTGGGACACCCGATCGTGGGCGACGGCAAGTACGGCGGTTCCGGCCAGGACAATCCGGGGGACGGATGGGGGGCCCAGCTGGGCGGTGAAATCAGCCGGAAGCTGCACCTCCATGCGAGATCGCTTACCTTGACGCATCCCGTGACGGGGGCCGTTTTGAGTCTCATGGCGCCATTGCCGGACCACATGGCCCGGACGTGGGAAATGCTTCAATGGAAACCCGCCGATGCGCCCGACGATCCGTTCGAGGAAACAACATGACCGCGCCGTTGCGCCTGATCGTTTTCGATGTGGACGGCACGCTGGTCGATAGCCAACGGGATATCGTCGGCGCGATGCGGCATGCATTCGCAACCGCGGGCGTCCCAGTTCCGGAGCGGTCGGCGATCCTGCGCATTGTCGGCTTGTCGCTGGACGTGGCCATTCCGCGCTTGGCGCCGGACACGCCGCCGGCCATGCACCGACGCATGGTTGACTGGTACAAGGATGCCTACGTGCAGCTTCGTTCGGAAGCGGGCGCGGCAGAGTCGTCGCCCCTGTATGATCATGCACAAGCGATCGTGGAAGGGTTGCACGCCGTGCCCGGGAACATCCTTGGCATTGCCACGGGCAAATCCCGCCGCGGTCTCGACAAGCTGCTGGACGGGCACGGAATACGGCATCTTTTCCTGACCCAGCAGGTCAGCGACCATCACCCGTCGAAACCGCACCCGTCCATGCTGCACGCGGCGATGGACGAAACCGGGATCGAGCGCGGTAATGCCGTGATGATCGGTGACACGAGTTACGACATGGAAATGGCACGGGCCGCCGGCGTCACCGGTATCGGCGTGGGCTGGGGATATCACGGGCCTGATGCCATGCACGAGGCGGCCCATGTGCTGGAGGATTTCCGTGACTTGCCGGAGTTTCTGGAAAACCATTGGCGGGGTGCGGCATGAGTGAATGGAAAGCGAAACGGTTCTGGGACACGGCACAGGTGACCGAGGAAACCAGCGGTTTCGGCGTGGCGCTCGATGGGCGCCCGGTCAAAACCCCGGCCAAGGCGCAACTGCTCGTGCCAACGCGGGCACTCGCCGAGGCGGTCGCGGCTGAATGGGACGCGCAGCAGGGCGAGATCGATCCGAACGCCATGCCGGCCACGCGTGCCGCGAATGCCGCGATAGACAAGGTCGCGCATCAGCGTGACGAAGTTGCGGACATGATCGCGGATTACGGCGATTCCGACCTGCTGTGCTACCGCGCGGATGCGCCGGCCGGCTTGATCGAGCGACAGGCCGGGGCGTGGGATCCCCTGCTTGACTGGGCGGCCATGACATTCGGTGCCCACCTGCGGCCCGTGGTCGGTGTCATGCACCACCCCCAGAACAAGGCGGCACTCGGGGCCTTGAGCGCCGAGGTTCACGGCATGGACATATTCGCCCTGACCGCGGTTCACGACTTGGTCAGCCTTTCGGGGTCATTGATCATCGGTCTGGCGGCGGTTCACGATGTCCGGCCGGTGCAAGAATTGTGGCAGGCATCGCGCGTGGACGAGACTTGGCAGGCAGAGCTCTGGGGTTTTGATGAAGAAGCGCGCGATCACGCCGCGCGAAAAGAATCTGACTTCATGAACGCCAAGAAGTTTCACGATCTTTCGCGTCGGTAATCCTGCTCCTTGCGCGCCGAAACCCGACGTCGCGGAAGGCAGGTCATTCGACTGTCAATTCACGCTGGAACAGGTCGATTACCCATGCTTTTTGGTGACGTGGGTCTTGACGTTTCGTGATGAATCCACACAAACTTGCGATCACTGAGGGAGATATCCTCCCGGTTAAAGTATCGACCCGGCCTCGGACGGCCGAAAGAACCGCCCTCTGGGACGGCGGACAATCAGGAAGAGGTAAACATGAAAAGATCCGTATTTATTGGCGCGCTGACTGTTGCTGGCCTGACGGCCGGTGGTGCGGCTGCCGCTACGCTGGATGACGTGAAGGCGCGCGGCACGCTGAACTGCGGCGTGACCACCGGTCTCGTCGGCTTCGCAGCTCCCGACGCAAACGGTGAATGGGATGGCTTCGACGTCGCCGTTTGCCGCGCTGTCGCCGCGGCTGTTCTGGGTGATCCTCAGGCCGTCGAATTCGTGCCCACCACGGGCAAGACCCGGTTCACCGCCCTTGCATCCGGCGAAATCGACATGCTGGCGCGCAACACCACATGGACCTTCAGCCGTGACAACGACCTGAAATTCGAGTTCGTCGGCATCAACTACTATGACGGTCAGGGCTTCATGGTGCCGAAAGGCATCGGCGTCAGCTCGGCCAAGGAACTCGACGGTGCGACCGTTTGCATCCAGACTGGCACGACGACCGAACTGAACTTGGCCGATTACTTCAGGGCCAACAACATGGACTATGATCCGGTCCCGATCGAGACGAATGCCGAGGCGCAGCAACAGTACCTTGCGGGTGCGTGTGACGTCTACACCACGGACCGCTCTGGCCTTGCCGCGACGCGGGCTGCCTTTGAGAACCCGAACGATCACGTCATCCTGCCTGAAACCGTCTCGAAGGAGCCGCTCGGACCGCTCGTGCGTCATGGCGACAACGAGTGGGGCGATGTCGTTCGCTGGACCCTCAACGCGCTGATCGCCGCCGAGGAATACGGCATCACGAGCGCCAACATCGAGGAAATGGCGGCAAGCCCGACAGACAAGCCCGAAGTGAACCGTATTCTCGGGACCGAGGGCAATCTGGGCGAGATGATCGGCCTCGATGCCGACTGGGCGGTTCGCGCGATCCAGACGGGCGGCAACTACGGCGAGCTGTTCGAGAAGCATATCGGCGAGAACACCCCGATCGGCCTCGCGCGCGGGCTCAACGCGCAATGGACCGATGGCGGCCTGATGTACTCGCCGCCTTTCCGCTAAAAGCACCAGAAAGGGCGCGGGCCTGTCCCGCGCCCTCATCGCATCCGGATATATAAACCGGCCCACGCCCCTGACGCGCTAGATAAAAACCGGGGCCGGAATACGGGGACCCTCCCAGATGACTACACTGACCGACCCCCCCAAGGAGTCGTTCCGGCTGTCGATGCTTGTCTATGACACGCGGTATCGCGCCTATACGTTCCAGTTCATCGCGCTCGTGCTGCTTGTTGCGGCTTTTGCCTGGCTGGGGTCAAACCTCGCGCAGAACCTGCGCGAAGCGGGCCTGACGATTTCGTACGGGTTCCTGTCGGAACCGTCGAGCTATGACATCAACCAGACGCTCATCGACTATGACAGCCGGTCATCGCACTGGCGCGCGACGATCGTGGGGGTTATGAACACCTTGCTCGTGTCGTTGCTGGCATGCCTGACCGCCACGTTGATCGGGGTTGCCGCAGGGGTCTTGCGGCTGTCGAACAACTGGCTGGTCCGCAAGCTGATGGCGGTATACGTGGAAGCGTTCCGCAACGTGCCTGTGCTCATCTGGATCATCATCATCTTCACAATCATGACCGCCGTGATGCCGGCGCCTCGCGCTTTCCGCGGCGATGATCCCGACACGACGATGTTTCTGGGGTCGTTCGCGTTCACGAACCGCGGTGTCTACGTACCCAAACCGTTGTTCGAACCGATGGGGTGGGTCGTGCTTGGCGTATTCATCGCGTCGATCATCAGTATGTTCGCATATCGACGGTATGCCACGAAGCTTCTTTACGACACGGGCAAACTGCTCCCCATGGGCTGGCCCTCCGTCCTGATCCTGCTGCTGCCGGCCATTGTCGTCCACTTCTTGCTCGGCCAACCGATCAGCCTCGAATATCCGGAACTCGGCGGGTTCAACTTCTCGGGCGGGATACAGATTCTGGGGTCGCTCATCGCGCTGTGGTTTGCCCTTGCCATCTACACGGGCGCGTTCATTGCCGAGAACGTGCGCGCGGGCATCCTTTCGGTGTCAAAGGGCCAGACCGAGGCCGCTGCATCGCTTGGCCTACGGCCCCGCCGCATCATGAACCTGGTCGTTCTGCCGCAGGCGCTGCGGGTCATCATTCCGCCGCTCATTTCGCATTATCTCAACATCACCAAGAACAGTTCCCTCGCGATCGCTGTCGGGTACATGGACCTCACGGGCACGCTTGGCGGCATCACGCTGAACCAGACAGGGCGCGCGATCGAGACGATCCTTCTGCTGATGCTTTTCTACCTGACGATCAGCCTGTCGATTTCCGCGCTGATGAATATCTACAACAACGCGATCAAGTTGAAGGAGAGGTGACATGAGTGATACGCACGAACACTCCGTCGCCTTCGTCCGCGACACGATGCTGCCCGAACAGACGCCGCCAGCGGCCGAAACGGGTGTCGTGAAATGGATGCGTGAAAACCTCTTTTCCAGTGTTTTCAACGGGCTGCTTACTCTCGCTGCGATCTACTGCGTTTATGCGCTCGTTTCATGGATTTTGCCCTGGATACTCAACGGTATCTGGGACGCGCCGTCGATCCGTGCTTGCCGGGAGATCCTGCAAGGCGAGGTCGGCGGCTGCTTTGCCGTCCTGACCGAGCGTTGGAACCAATTGTTGTTCGGGTTCCAGTATCCCGACGAATTGTACTGGCGCGTCACGCTGGCCTTCATCCTGTTGTTCGTCGCGATCGCGCCGGTGCTTTTTTACAAGATCTTCCCCCGACAGATGCTCTATTTCACCGGGCTTTACCCGTTTGTCGCCTACTGGCTGATTTGGGGCGGGTCGCTTCTGGTGCCGGCTTTTGCGCTTCTGGGGATCGTCGTCGGTTATCTTGTCTATCGCCGTTACGTCGCGCAGAGTTTCATTCTCGCCTTTTTCGGAGGCATCGCGGCCACCGGTGTATTCTGGTGGTTGAGCGGCTTCGTCCCGGTCGAGGGCGTCTTGTCCACGCCCGTGGTCGAAAGCCGCCAGATCGGGGGGTTCATGCTGAACCTCATTCTGGGAACGGTCTGTGTGTCGCTGTCCATCCCCATCGGCATCGCTCTGGCCCTCGGCCGTCAGTCCGACATGCCGATTATCAAGTGGATATGCGTGGTCTTCATCGAGTTCATCCGCGGCGTGCCGCTGATCACGCTGCTTTTCGTGGCGAACGTCGTGCTGGCATATTTCCTGCCGCCGGGAACGAATTTCGACCTGATCGTTCGGGTCATCATCATGATCACCGCCTTCGCGTCGGCCTACATCGCGGAGGTGATCCGCGGCGGTCTTTCCGCCCTGCCGAGCGGACAATACGAGGCGGCCGACAGTCTGGGGCTGGACTATGCCCAGTCCATGCGCCTGATCATCCTGCCGCAGGCTCTCAAGATCTCGATCCCCGGGATCGTGAACGTGGCTGTCGGGCTGTTCAAGGACACGACGCTTGTCTCGATCATCTCGATGTTCGACCTTGTCGGCATGATCCGTGGCCCGGTGCTGGCGTCGACCGAATGGAACGGCGTGTACTGGGAGCTGTTCGGCTTCGCGGCGCTGCTGTTCTTCGTGGTCTGCTACGGCATATCCCAATATTCACAGTGGCTTGAGCGTCAGTTGACCACGGATCATCGTTAAGGAGACCTAGGCTATGGCTGAAACGGCACAGATGGAAAAAACGGCAGCGATGAAGGTCTCGGACGAGGTCGCCATCCAGATCGAGAACATGAACAAGTGGTTCGGCAGTTTCCATGTTCTGCGCGACGTCGACCTGACGGTGCATCGTGGAGAAAGGATCGTGATCGCCGGACCGTCGGGTTCCGGGAAGTCCACCTTGATCCGCTGCATAAACGCGCTTGAAGAGCATCAGCGCGGGTCAATCACGGTGGATGGAACGCTTTTGTCGAACGACCTCAAGAATATCGACCGGATCAGGTCGGAAGTCGGCATGGTGTTCCAGCACTTCAACCTGTTTCCGCATCTGACCATTCTGGAAAACTGCACGCTGGCGCCCATTTGGGTCCGCAAGACGCCGAAGCGGGAAGCCGAGGACACGGCGATGCATTTCCTCGAAAAGGTCAAGATTCCGGACCAGGCGCACAAGTACCCCGGTCAGCTTTCCGGGGGGCAGCAGCAGCGTGTGGCGATCGCCCGGTCGCTTTGCATGAGGCCGCGGATCATGCTGTTCGACGAACCGACATCGGCGCTCGATCCCGAGATGATCAAGGAGGTGCTCGACACCATGATCGAGCTGGCGGAGGAAGGCATGACAATGCTTTGCGTCACTCACGAGATGGGGTTCGCGCGGCAGGTGGCCAACCGTGTTATCTTCATGGATCAGGGCCAAATCGTCGAGCAGAACGAGCCGGAAGAATTCTTCAACAATCCCAAGAGCGACCGGACGAAGCTGTTCCTCAGCCAGATTCTCGGGCATTGATCACACGCGCCATGCGGCCCCGGCGTGGCGCCTTGCTGGCGCCGCAGACCCAGTCAGTCATCGGTTCAGACCCAGCTTTGTTGGCGCGCCTTGAGTGTCTTGACGCGGCCGCGCAAATTGTCGGGGATGGGGCCGTGCCGGGGGGCATCGCGCATCGTGTTAATCAAGTGGTCTGGTCGGCGGCCCTTCCTGCGTGACCAGCTCAGGTCGCCCAGCACGGCCCGGGCCCTTTCCGGCAACTGCCCCGGGATCTCGTGATCGGTGAGCGTGGCCCAGACCCCGGCCCACAGCCGCCCGACTGTCCAAGGGTTATAGCCGCCGCCGCCCAGAACCAGCAACCGGGGGGCCAGCGGCTTGAGGGCCGCGACGAGGAACCAGTGCGCGTTGTTGGAAAGCGTCAGGCGTGCAAGCGGGTCTTCGGCGACGCCGTCAGCCCCGCATTGCAGAACGATCGCCGCAGGGCCCCAAGCCTGAAGTGCGGGCAGTATCACTTCGTTGGCGACCATCGCAAAACCGTCGTCATGCGTGCCGCGTGGCAGTGGCAGGTTGATTGCATGGCTGCCGGCCCGATCCTCAAGTGTCCCGGTAAAGGGCCATCGCTTTTCTTCATGTGTCGAGATCATCAGAACGCGCGCGTCCCCGTGGAAGGCCGCGGCCACGCCATCGCAGTGATGGGCGTCGATATCGACATATGCGACCCGGTCATGTCCCTGCGACAGAAACGCCTTGAGGGCCAGCACCGGGTCGTTGAGATAACAGAAACCTGCCGCGCTGTCGGCCATCCCGTGATGCGTTCCACCGCCGGGATTGTAGACGACGCCGCCGCCGGCCAGCAATTCGGCGCCGAGGAGGGAGCCACCCGCTGCCGTTGCCGGGCGACGAAACATTTCGGGGAAAACCGGGTTGGACAGCGTCCCCAACCCATGACGGTCGCGCGTGCAGGTGTCTACCGCGCCGTCGATCTCGGCGTGTTGCAAGGACCGAATGTACCGCTCGGTGTGAAAAGAGCGGAGCGCAGCAGGCTTTGCGCGCGGACTGTTGAAATACTGCCGGCGCGGCAGCCAATCCATCGCGCGGCACAGGTCGATCACCGTGGACACGCGCGGAATGCTCAACGGGTGGCGTGGCCCATAGCTGGAGCCGCGGTAGATTTCGGAGCCTATGAAGACCGGACGATCAAGCACGTGCCGTGACTCAGCCCGTCAGTTCACGCGGGATCACGAAGTTCAAAGACGCGGCGGTGCCGGTCTGTACCGCCTGCCAGTCTTGGACGTCGAAATCCGTTACCAGCGTGGCGCAGGTTGGAAAATCAAGAAACCGTCCGTGCGAGGGTTTGTCCGAGGGCAGACATTGCGCGAGTTCCGCGATCCCGGGATTGTGCCCGATCAACAGGACCGTATCCCCCGATGCCTGCCGCAGGCAGGCAAGTATTTCCGGCGGCGTGGCATGATAGAGGTCTTCCAGAAATTCTGTATCGCAGGGCAGTTTCAACCTTGCGAATGTTTCACGCGTTCGCTTGGATGTGGAAACGAATGCCTGATCCGGAATGTAACCGCAGCTTCTCAGCCAGTCGCCAACTGCCTTTGCCGACAGTCGCCCACGACCGTTCAGGGGCCTGTCGTGGTCTGCCAGCACCGGGCCATCCCAGCTGGATTTGGCATGGCGCATGAGAATGAGACGTTTCATTTGAAGGCGCTCATGTGAAAGGCGGATTGCGCCTCAAGCCTGCCATGAGCGCGGCTGACGGGGCAAGCGCGACGGGCCGCGCACCCTGTTGCCATGCAGTCATTGCCGGGACGATCCAGATCCGCCTTGCAGGCCTTCATATCGTATCTGTCGGGCGTGAGCGCGCCCACGGGGCATGCCGTGCGGCAGGGCTGATCCTGACAGGTGATGCACGGGCTTGGTGGTGCGGGCGGGACGTTGATCTTTGACGTGAAGGCGAGGGCGCCGCGATAAGATACCATCAGCCCGGCCCTATCATGCACCAGCAGGCCGACCGGGGAAACCTGCGCCCGCCCGCTGGCAAGCGCCCACCGGACGAAAGGCCAATAAGGCGGTCCGCCAAAAGGGAACAGGGGCATTGCCCCGAGCTGGTCTGCCAGCATGCCGATCACGCGGCGTGACCAGCGATCAAGCGGGTCGGCATGCCCGTCATTGTATTCGGGCGTAGCGCAGAAGCTTGGCCAGAAGCCGGGCTCCAATGGCCCCAGCAACACGATGGTCCGCGCGCCATCTGGTGCCTCCTCTCCCGACGGGTGGAGCGCGCCCATGACATCGAGTTGATTCTGGCGCACGGTTGTTTCTATTTCTGCCAGTTTCATTTTCTGCGGAAGGGCAGGGCCAAAGACCAGCCCAGCCTTGACGGGCGATCGTCCTGCCAGTCGAGGCCGGTCGTCATCTGGTCGTGCCCCTTTTCCGGTTGTGGAATGTAGGTGCCGAAAACCCGGTCCCATATGGACAGGGCGAAGCCGTAGTTGCTGTCATGTTCGTGCCGGTGCACCGAATGGTGTACCCGATGCATGTCGGGCGTGACCAGAACCTGCCGTATGGCCGCGTCCAGCGATGCCGGCAGGCGGATGTTCGCATGGTTGAACATCGCGGTCCCGTTCAGGATAATCTCGAAAAGGATCACCCCGAGCGCGGGTGCCCCGAGCATGTAGACCAGCCCGATCTTGATCAGCATGGACAGCGCGATTTCTACCGGGTGAAATCGTATCGCCGTGGTCACGTCCATGTCCCGGTCCGCGTGGTGCACGCGGTGAATACGCCACAGGAACGGTACCTTGTGCGTCACGAGGTGCTGCGCCCAAATGGCCAGATCAAAGACCAGTATTGTCAGGACGATAGCCAACCACGGGGCAATATCGACACGATTGAACAGCCCCCACCCCTGTTCGCCCGCGTCGAAAGCAGCGCCAACCGCGAGCAGCGGCAGGACAATCGCGAGAAGTCGCAAGGCGATCGTATCGATGATCACGATCGACCAGTTGGTAAACCAGCGTGTCCGGCGCGGCTGCGATCTTTGACGCCGCGGCAGCAGTGCCTCGATCGTGGCGAAGAGGGCGAACAGCCCGAGAAACACGCCAACGCGGATTATGGCTTCGTTTTCCATGAGACGAAAGGTAACCCGTTTCGGCCTGCCCGCAAGTCACGCCGATGTCCTCACGCGAACTTTACCGAGGGCGGATAATCGAGCCGGCGCCGTGATCGGTGAACAATTCCAGCAGCGTTGCATTGGGGGCCCGGCCGTCAAGGATGACAACGGCGCGCACGCCGCCCTCTATCGCGGCAAGGGCGGTCTCGGTCTTGGGGATCATGCCACCCGCGATGATCCCGTCGCGCGTCATTTCCCGGATCTGGTCGGCGGTAAGATCGGTAACGACACCGCCAGCCGTGTCGCGCACGCCGTCGATATCCGTAAGCAGCAGCAGACGGTCTGCGGTCAGGGCCGCGGCGATCGCGCCGGCGGCCGTATCGCCGTTGATATTGAAGGTCTCGCCGTCGCGTCCCGCGCCGAGCGGCGCGATCACCGGGATCGCGTCGTCCTTGAAAAGCGTATGCAGGATGCGCGGGTCTATTTCCGCCGGGCTGCCGACAAATCCTAGCGCCGGGTCGGCCGCGTCGCAGGTTATCAGGGCCGCGTCCTTGCCCGACAACCCGACGGCACGTCCGCCCTGACGGTTTATGGCTTGCACGATGCGTTTGTTGACACGACCGGAGAGAACCATTTCAACCACGTCCATCGTCGCGGCATCGGTCACGCGCTTGCCGTTCACGAAATCCGATCTGATGTCGAGCTTGTCGAGCATCTCGTTGATCATGGGGCCGCCGCCATGAACGATGACCGGGTTCACGCCGACCTGTCGCATCAGCACCACGTCGCGTGCGAACGTCTCCATTGCTTCGTCGCTGCCCATGGCGTGACCGCCAAGCTTGATAACAATGATTGCGTCATCATAGCGCTGCAGGTAGGGCAGCGCTTCCGAAAGGGTGCGGGCCGTGGCGATCCAGTCGCGATTCATGGTGCGTGTCTTCATGTCATTGCCTTGTTGGCCACGTCTTATCCATTCAATCCGTGTCCGCTTCAAGTACCATTCCGATGTCTGCGTGCTGCTGTCAGGCGAGATCGGCGATGGTCGCGCGCAGGGTGGACAGGCCGTCGCCCTTTTCGCTCGATGTCAGGATTATTTCCGGAAATGCAGCCGGGTGAGTGGCCAGTCTGCCCTGTACCTGCGCCAGCATGTCGTCGCGGCTCTTGCCCTTGGTCTTGTCGGCCTTGGTCAGCACGCACTGGAACGTCACCGCGGCGGCGTCGAGCAGGCTCATGATCTCCTCGTCCACGGGTTTGATGCCGTGCCGCGCATCGATCAGGACGAAGGCGCGGCGCAAGTTCGGCCGGCCCGACAGGTACTGTCGGAGCAACGCTTGCCATTGCTCGACCTTTTTCAACGGCGCATTGGCGTAGCCATAGCCCGGAAGATCGACAAGGTAATGGCTGTCGCCCATGGTGAAGAAATTTATTTCCTGCGTGCGGCCCGGAGTGTTCGAGGCCCGGGCGAGTGATTTGCGGCCGGTGAGCGCATTGATGAGAGTGGACTTGCCCACGTTCGATCGGCCCGCGAAGCAGACCTCGGCCCGGTCTGCGGGCGGCAGGCCGGACATGGCGACGACCCCCTTGAGAAAATCTACCGGGCCGGCAAACAATTTCCGCCCGGCTTCTGCCGCGGCGGGATCGGGCGCATCGGAAATCGGGAAGGGCAGCGCCATCAGATCAGCCGAGCGGCATCACCCAAGGTGACACGTCCGCCCCGCGTGACCTCGGCGTAGACGCCGAAATCCTGATGGCCGAAATGGGTCTTAAGCGCCTCGAGCGTGTCGAGGTCTCGTTGGCCCGTCTCGGGGTTGGCCGTCGTCGCCGGACAGCGCAGGATGCGTTCGTGCACGGTGATTTCCGCCTCGCCAATTCGAAGCGTGCGTCCGACCCAGTCAAATTCGGCCCACGGTTCAAGCCCGTCAAGGTGCAGGTTGCAGCGCCAGCGTCGGGAGGAGACCTCCCTGCCGGTCTTTTCCGAAAGGTCGGCGTTCGAGGCAAGGTTGATAACGCTGACGGACGGGTAATCGGTATCGGTCATGCCGCGCCCTTCGACGCGATGTATCCGGGCCGATTGCGCGCGCTCGGGCGGCATGACCGGGCGTATCCAGTCGAGAAAAGCCTCATCCTCGTGATCCGGATCAAAGGTGAGCGGCGCGAGGTCCGGATGCGTCAAGGTCACCTTGCCGCTGGATTCGTCGCAGCGCGCTTCGATTGCCATCAGGGCTGCCACCTTGGCCCCGCGGGAGAAGTTGACCGAGGGCGCCCATGTATCACCCGTGATACGGGCGGCGTCATGGGCGACGGCCCACCGCCTGTCCCACGGCATGGTCTGGCCTGCCGTGAGGGTGACGGACTCAAGCGGCTCACGCCCGTGCCCCTTTATCGGGTGCCGCCAGAGTGCCGCCAGATGCGCCATCACTTTTCATCCTGACCTGATTTGCGCTTGAAGCTCGATTTGATGTTCCCGAACACGTCCGGTCTGTACCCTTGGCTGCGCATGATCAGGTATTGTTGGGTGAAAGTGATCACGTTGTTGGAAATCCAGTAAATGACCAGCCCGCTCGCGAAGCTGCCCAGCATGAACATGAAGACCCAGGGCATCCAGGCGAAGATCATCTGCTGAGTGGGGTCTGTCGGGGCCGGGTTGAGCTTTTGTTGCAGCCACATCGAGACGCCCAGCAGAAGCGGCAGGATGCCGATGAATATCAACGCCATGATCGAGCCGGGCTCGGGCGCGGCCCAGGGCAAGAGGCCCCAAAGATTGTAGATGGAGGACGGATCGGGCGCGGAAAGGTCCTTGATCCAGCCGATCCACGGCGCGTGGCGCAGCTCCAGCGTGACGAAGATCACCTTGTAGAGCGAGAAGAAGATCGGGATTTGAAGCAGGATCGGCAGACAGCCCGAGGCCGGGTTGACCTTTTCACGCTTGTACAGCTCCATCATTTCCTTCTGGAGCTTCTGGCGATCGTCTCCCGCCGCTTCCTTGATTTTCTCCATTTGCGGCTGGAGCTCTTTCATCTTCGCCATCGAGACGTAAGACTTGAAGGCAAGCGGCAAGAGCAATGCCTTGATGAGCAGCGTCAACCCGATGATCGCCCACCCCATGGAGCCCGCGATGCCCATAGAGGCCAATGTCACGTTGAACCAGTGAAGCACGGCGAAGATCGGCTTTGTCAGAAAGAAGAACCAGCCCCAGTCGATCGAGTCGAGGAAACGGTCAACACCTTTCTCGTTCTGGTAGTTGCGGATGGTTTCCCATTCCTTGGCACCTGCAAAGAGCCGGGTTTGGACCTCGTAGGTTGCATCAGGCGCGACAGTCTGCGTGGGCAGAACGGTTTCCGTCTGGTAGATGTTGCGGCGCGGGTCGTACTTGTTGACCGCCTTGAAGGCACGATCACCAGGGATCAGCGTGGTCATCCAGTAGTGGTCGGTGAAACCGGTCCAGCCGCTTTCGGTGATCTGCGTGACCTCGGCCGGTGCGCCTTCGCGCGGGTTGAATTCGTAATCCGCGACATCGTCATAGTTCGTTTCGGCGAGCTGGCCGTCCGCCATCGAGATCAGCCCCTCGTGGAGGATGAAGAAGTTCTTCATGTTATCGGGCTCGCCGTGACGCGCGAGTATGCCGTACGGGGCCAGGGCGCGCGGCGTTTGGGTTTTGTTTTCGACAGATTGGGCGACCGTGAAAAGAAAATCCTCGTCAACGCTGATCGTGCGGCGGAATACAAGGCCGTTACCGTTATCCCAGACGAGTGAAACGGGGCTGTCCGGAGTCAGCTTGTCGCCTGACTCTACGGTCCATCGCGTGTTTGCCCCCGGCACGTCGTCGACGGTCAGGCCAGAACCCGGGGCCCAGCCATAAAGGGCGTAATAGGGCGCCTCCGTGCCGACCGGCGAAAGCAATTGCACGATCTCGGAGCCGGGGGCGGGCGTCTCGCGATAGTTCTTCAGGGACAGTTGATCGATCCGGCCACCCGTGAGCGAAATCGATCCTTCAACGCTCGGCGTATCGACGGGCAGCCTTGGGGCATCCGGCGTGTCCGCGGTTTCGGTACCGGTTTCCGTCGCCGAAGCATCGGCGGTGGCAGTCGGGGACCCGGCCGTCTGGTCCTGGGATGTGGCCGGGGCGGATTGATCTACGGCTGTTTCCTCCGGTGGCGGAAATAGAACGAACCAGATAAGGATGACGATGAAGCTTAGCGCTGTCGCAAGTATGAGGTTCTTGTTCTGATCATCCATCGCCGATGGCCGTTTCCATTATTCCCATGTGCGAGGGGTTCAACAGAGTGAGAGCCAAAAGGTCAAGGGGAGATTATGGATTCAGGTCACTGGCGCGCATCCGGTGCCGCAGGCTGGACCGCTTACCGGCATATGCGTGGCGTTTCCTCAAGGCGCGCGGCGTGCAGGCGGCACCATTCAGGGATGTCGACGGCTGGCATTGGGCGTGCGATACCGGCGCCTTGAACGTGGTCGCATCCTAGCTGGGCAAGCATGGCATGTTCTCCGGCGCTCACCACTCCGGCCGCGACGGTCACGAGCCCCATTTCGCTTGACAGGATAACCTTTTCCGACATCAGTCGCTGTTTCGCCGCATCGATGTCTATCCTCGAAACAAGGCAGCGGCGGATCCTGAGGTAACGCGCGTCGAAATGGTGGATGAACGCGGCTTCAGCCTGTCCCGGTTCAAGATTGGTCAGTTGGATCCCGAATCCGTGCTCGCCCAGTCGTTGAAGGTTGCGTGCGTTTTCGTCGCACAAGCCCTTGGCGGGGGCCTCAGGGGGTAGCACCACGAGCCGGTTCGGGCTCATGCAGTGACGATCAGCTTCCCAGGCCAGCCGGTCGGCCAGCGTCGGGTCATCGAGGTCCCGCCGGGTGATCCGCAAGACGGCGCGAGGAATCTCCACGCCCGCCAATCCCCACGCGGCAAGCGTTTCGAATACCTTTGATGCGAACTCATCCGTTTGCTGCCCGACAGTCGCGCGGTTTTCATCGGTGATGTCGGGAAAAGATGCATCAATGGGCCGGATGACGACCTCGACGCCGCTGACCTGCCCTGTGTCGTTGGAAATCAGTGGCTGAAACCACGGCATGCACGATGTGGCCCTCGACTGGCGATGCGGCCCGCGCCTTGCCGTGGTGTCAGTCGCACTACCGACTTCGCTTTCACGAACGTGACGCCGGGACGCGGTTGGCTCGCGCGTCCTCGCTCCGTTTTCGAGTACCTTCAAAGCGGCCTGCGTGATGTCCGCGCCGCACGGAGCGTCCAGCGCGGAGTGTCGGGAGAAACCCACGACGATGTCCGGCTTGATGATGGCGCCTCCGAGGAGGATCGGCCCCTCGCAGCCGGAGCAAAGACGTTGCGCCATGTCTTGCGCAGCTTGTTTGCAGATCGGCTCTTGGCTCGTGATGACGACGGCGATCTTGTCATGTTCCAGTCGCAAAACCGCGTCACGGCGTCTGATGTCCTGCGCCACGCGGCTGCGGACGCGTTGAAGCACCGTTTCCGCGGCCCTCTGCCCGAAGCGCGCCCGAATGTTGCCTGCGCTGTCCGGCATGATCAGGAAGAGGGCAAGATCGGCTACCCGGTACGACGTTTTGCCTAGAGCGGCGTCAATGAATTGATCAAGGCCCCGCCTGTCGGTGGCATGCGGCGCAAGCGGCATTGGCGTTTCTATATCCGGCGTATGCCGCCCCGCGCGACCTGACACGAGCAGCAACCCGGGAAAACCCAGGGCTGTTACGATCAACATAGGTTCCCCGCCGAACCAATAACTGACAAGCACGAGGGCCGGCAGAAATGCCAGGACGTGCGGGCCGGTGAGCGCCGTGTGAACACGACCGCGCAGGTGATGGACAAGTTTGTGAAATGGCCGGTACATGATGCTGAACTCGTCACTGTCCGGCGAACGTACAGCATGTCCCTGAACAGCCTGTTAACGCAGTTGCGGCATTTCCGGTTCCTCGGGTCCCGACCCGGCGGTGGCCGTGGTCAGAGCGGCGAAATCGAACAGCTTCGGGTCGAGCAGGTGGGACGGCCGGGCGTTCATCAGGGCACGGAACATGACCTGCCTGCGCCCCGGTGCGTTGGCCTCCCACCCGTCGAGGATCTGCTTGACCTGCTGACGCTGCAGCCCGTCCTGGCTGCCGCATAGGTCACAGGGGATGATCGGGTACTGCAGAGACTTGGCAAAACGTTCGCAATCGGCCTCAGCAACGTGGGCCAGCGGGCGGTAGACGAATAGATCGCCTTCCTCGTTGACCAGCTTGGGTGGCATCGTCGCAAGGCGCCCACCGTGGAACAGGTTCATGAAGAAGGTTTCCAGAATGTCGTCGCGATGGTGCCCCAGCACCACCGCCGAGCATCCCTCCTCTCGCGCGATCCTGTAAAGATGCCCGCGCCTCAGCCGTGAGCAGAGAGCGCAATAGGTGCGCCCTTGCGGCACCTTGTTGACGACGACGGAATAGGTGTCCTGGTATTCGATCCGATGCGGCACGCCGCGCTCTTTCAGGAACTCTGGCAGTACCGTGGCGGGAAAGCCCGGCTGACCCTGATCGAGATTGCAGGCCAGAAGCTCCACCGGCAGGAGGCCGCGCCATTTCAGCTCATGCAGGACTGCCAGCAAGGTGTAGCTGTCCTTGCCGCCGGACAGGCAGACGAGCCACTTCGCGCCCTTCTCGATCATGCCGTATTGATCCACCGCATCGCGTGTCTGGCGCACGATGCGCTTTCGCAGCTTCTTGAACTCGGTGCTTGCAGGGGCGCCGGCGAAGAGCGGGTGGATGTGATCGGGGTCGTCCAGCATGGGATCGCCCTAGCCGAGTTGTGTCCGCCGGGCAAGGCCCGCGAGGGGTGTTAACCCGATCAACGCGACGGCGATTTCCCGAGGTCGGCGGCGTGTCGGTACCACGCCGTTGCGCCCACTCGTCAACTCCAAGCCCCGGCTGGCCCCGGATTGCGGGTGCATGCGGGTGCTTGAAAGCCTTGCATGAGCCCGGGGCGCCCGGCGCCGGAGACCCGATCGCGGACCCGCCGCCGATGCGCGACGGCCCTAGGTTGTCAATCGCCGTCGTCCCCGGCGATCAGGGCATTCACGATTTGACCTGCGCTCTCGGAATTCCAGTGCGCGTCGCCCTGCAGCCGGGCAATCTCGCGTCCGTCACGATCGAGCAGGACGGTGACGGGAAGGCCCAGCACCCCCATTTCGCGGGCGACCTGGCTTTTCGGGTCGCGGTGAAGCGGCAGGTTGTCCACACCGATTTCGTCGAAGAACTTCTTCATCGCCGGGGGGGCGTTGCGCCCTGTGGCGAGCGTGACGACCTCGAACGACTCGCCGCCCAGGTCCCTTTGCAAGTCCGACAGCATCGGCATTTCCTTGCGGCAGGGCGCGCACCACGTGGCCCAGAAATTCACCAGAACGACCTTGCCACGATACGCGTCCAACGTCATGGAGCTGCCGTCGACGGTTTCGAACGGCGTTTCGCTGACGGGCTTCGGTGCGCTGTGAAAGGTCAGTTTCTTCATGTCGCCCTCGCGCAGCGCCTCGAGAGCGGCGATGTCGGCGAAGGCGGCATTTGCACCAAGCGCTAGGGCCATATAAAGAACGGCGGACCGAATTATTTTCATAAATCCCTCCGGACGGGTGTGAGACATGACCACGACAACCTCGAACCAGATGTGGGGCGGCCGCTTTGCCGCCGGGCCGGATGCCGTCATGGAGGCAATTAATGCCTCCATCGGGTTCGACAAGCGACTGGCGGCGCAGGACATCGCCGGATCGAGGGCCCATGCCGCGATGCTCGCTGCGACGGGCATTGTCAGTAATACGGATGCCGAGGCGATGAGGGAAGGGCTGCTCACGGTCTTGTCAGAGATCGAGGATGGCAGTTTCGAGTTTTCCGCCGCGCTCGAGGATATTCACATGAACGTGGAGGCGCGGCTGAAAGCGATCATCGGCGACCCGGCCGGTCGGCTGCACACGGGCCGCAGCCGCAACGACCAAGTGGCGACCGATTTCAGGCTGTGGGTGCGCGACCAGCTCGACGCGGCAGAGGCGGGGCTGAGGGCCTTGATCGGCGCGCTGCTTGACCAGGCCGAGGCCGGGGCAGACTGGGTCATGCCGGGCTTCACTCATCTGCAGGTTGCCCAGCCGGTGACATGGGGCCATCACATGATGGCCTATGTCGAGATGTTCGGCCGTGACATGGGCCGCGTGCGGGATGCCCGCAAGCGCATGAACGAATGCCCCCTTGGCGCGGCGGCACTGGCGGGCACGTCCTTTCCGATCGACCGCGACATGACGGCGCGCGATCTCGGCTTCGACCGGCCGTGCCCGAACAGCCTGGACGCGGTGAGCGACCGGGACTTCGCGCTGGAATTCCTGAGCGTGGCAAGCATTTCGGCCATGCATCTCAGCCGGCTGTCCGAGGAGCTGGTGATCTGGTCCTCGGCGCAGTTCCGGTTCGTGACGCTGAGCGACAGGTTCTCCACCGGGTCGAGCATCATGCCGCAGAAGAAGAACCCCGACGCGGCCGAGCTGATCCGCGCGAAGATCGGGCGCGTCTTCGGGGCGAACGTGGCGCTGATGACGGTGATGAAGGGGCTGCCGCTGGCCTATTCCAAGGACATGCAGGAAGACAAGGAGCAGGTCTTCGACGCGGCTGACAACTGGTTGCTGAGCCTTGCCGCGATGGCGGGCATGGCGCGCGACATGCAAGCCAACCGCGACGCGCTGGAGGCCGCCGCCGCGACGGGTTTTTCCACCGCGACCGACCTGGCCGACTGGCTGGTGCGGGTGCTCGACATGCCGTTCCGCGAGGCGCATCACGTGACCGGCAGCCTCGTGGCGATGGCCGAACAACGCGGCTGTGACCTGCCGGAGCTCAGCCTCGAGGACATGCAATCGGTCCATGCGGAAATCCGGGCGGAGGTTTTCGACGTACTCGGTGTGCACAACTCGGTCGCGTCGCGTGTCAGCCATGGCGGCACGGCGCCTCGACGGGTACGGGAACAGGTCGCACGCTGGAAGGAGATGCTGAAATGAGATGGGTAACCGGGATCGCGGCGGTGGCAATGGTGGCGGCATGCGGCGTTGACGGGGACCCCGTGCGGCCGTCGGTCAACACCACCGTGGGCGCGAGCGAGCGCGGGGTCGACGGCGCGGTCGGAACCGACTGGGTGAGCGGCAATGTCAGCGTGCACGTGGGGACGTCGCTGTGAGGGTGGTCTGGCTTGCACTGGCGGTCTGGGGCGCCATCCACCCGATGAGCTGGTTCGTGACATGGTTTCGTGACAACGGGATCGACCTTGCCGGCATGGTCGAGGCATGGCATGCAAACGCGGCGACCAGCGGCCTTGTCTGGGACCTGACCATTGCGGCGGTGGCCCTTACGGTGTGGATCGTCGCGGAATGTGCCGCGCGCCGCGCCTGGCTGGGGCTCATCGCGATCCCCGCGACATTCGGGATCGGCGTGAGCTGTGGCCTGCCGCTCTACCTGTTCCTGCGGTCCATGCGGGACTGAGCCGGCGGAGCGGGGTATTTCGGCCGAGAAGAAGCCGGGGCCGTGCCCGGGAGTTCAACCGCGATGCGCGGTGACACGGCATGCGACAAGCCAGAGGACGCGGAACCATGGATCATTTCCTTTATCGTGACGGCGCGCTTCATGCCGAGGATGTCGCCATCGCCGAGATCGCGGCGCAAGTCGGTACGCCGTTCTATTGCTATTCCACCGCCACGCTGACCCGGCATTTCCGGCTGTTCGACGAGGCGCTGGCCGGGCTCGATCACCTTGTCTGCTACGCGATGAAGGCGGCAAGCAACCAGGCGATCCTGAAAACGCTTGCCGGGCTGGGGGCCGGCATGGACGTGGTTTCGGGTGGGGAATACGCGCGGGCGAAGGCAGCGGGCGTGCCCGGCGAGAGGATCGTCTTTGCCGGTGTCGGCAAGACCCGGGCCGAGATGGCGCAGGCGCTTGCGGGCGGCATCCGGCAATTCAATGTCGAAAGCGAACCGGAGCTGCGCGCGTTGAGCGGCGTGGCGCGGGAAATGGGGATGTGCGCGCCGGTGACCATCCGCGTGAACCCGGACGTCGATGCCAGGACCCATGCGAAGATCGCCACCGGCAAGAGCGAGAACAAGTTCGGCATTCCGATCACGCGGGCGCGCGACGTCTATGCGGAGGCGGCCCGGCTGCCGGGGCTGCGCGTGGTGGGGATCGACGTTCACATCGGCAGCCAGTTGACCGATCTGGCGCCCTTCAGGGCCGCGTATGAGAAAGTCGCGGAATTGACGGGGGTTTTGCGCGCGGACGGGCATGATATTCGCCGGCTCGATCTGGGCGGGGGGCTGGGCATCCCGTATACCCGCGGCAACGAGGCGCCGCCCCTGCCCACTGAGTATGGTGGTTTGATCAGCGAGACGGTCGGCCATCTGGGCTGCGAGGTCGAGATCGAGCCGGGCAGGCTCGTTGTCGGCAATGCAGGCATCCTCGTGTCGGAAGTGATTTATGAAAAGGTCGGCGAGGACCGGGATTTCCTGATCCTCGACGCGGCGATGAACGACCTGATCCGGCCGGCCATGTACGATGCGTATCACGACATCATCCCCGTGGCGGAAACGGCGCCCGGAACCGAGCAGCGCGCTTACGACGTCGTCGGGCCGGTCTGCGAATCGGGCGACACCTTCGCGCGCGCGCGCAGGCTGCCGTCGGTCGCGGAGGGTGATCTGGTGGCGTTTCGCAGTGCCGGCGCCTATGGCGCTGTGATGGCGAGCGAATACAACACCCGGCCGTTAATTCCCGAGGTCCTTGTCAAGGAAGATCAATTCGCCGTCATCAGGGCGCGCCCGACATTTGACGAAATAATAAATCGCGATACCATCCCGCCATGGGTATGACATGTCGGGCGCACTACGCGCGGCAACTGGATGGAGCATGACAGGGCGTTCGCACTCTCCCGACCCCGCCATGAGACGGGTGAAGCGGTCGCTGGCCTTGACGTGGGCAGGTCTGGCAGTCGAGCGACTGGCGAGGTGTTTCTGGCCACTTTGGACACTTATCGCCACGGTCGCCGCGCTGTCGATGATCGGCGTACAGGGCGTGGTCCGCGTGGAGATCGTCTGGGCGGTCATGCTCATCACGGCTCTTCTGGGCCTGGTTCTGCTAGTTCGGGGCGCGCGCCATTTCCGATGGCCCGGCCGCGACGAAGCCATGGCGCGGATGGATGCCCGTCTTCCCGGGCGCCCGCTAACTGCGCTCGGTGATGTGCAGGCCGTAGGTGCCGGCGACGCGGTGTCGGAATCACTCTGGAGGGCATACCAGTCCCGCATGGCCGAGCGCGCCGCAAGCGCCGGGCCCGTCGGGCCGGACCTCAGGCTGGCGCACCGCGATCCGTTCGGTCTGCGTTACGTGGCGCTTCTGGCCCTCGTGGTCTCGTTGCTGTTCGGGTCGGTCTGGCGCGCCGGAACGATCGGGGGCATGGTGCCGGGAGGCGGTACCGCCGTGGCCGGAGGACCGGCATGGGAAGGCTGGATCGAGCCACCTGCCTATACCGGGCGGCCGAGCCTTTACCTCAACGATCAGCCCGGCACGATTACAGCGCCCGTCGGTAGCCGCGTGACCATCCGCCTGTACGGCAACAACGGCCAACTGGGCGTTTTCGAGACAGTATCGGGCCGGCCGGTGGATACAGTGCCGGAAAGCAAGGATGTGCGCCGGTTCGAAATTGCCAAGGGGGGAACCCTGCGCATCGACGGCGCCGGAGGCGCGGCGTGGGACGTGATCGCGAGCCGCGATTTGCCGCCGCGCGTGGCGCTGACCGACGCGCCAACCGAAACCACATTTGACGGACAGATGAGCCGGACCTTCGACGCGTCGGACGATTACGGGGTGACGGGGGGCACTGCAACCTTCCGGCTGGATGCCGACAGGATCGAACGCGATCACGGTCTTGCCATAGAGCCTGAACCGCGTGACCGCATCGTTCTGGACCTGCCGATGCCGATCACCGGCGACCGGGCGGCGTTCACCGAAACGCTGGTCGAGAACCTGTCGCGCCACGCCTGGGCCCATCTGCCCGTCACACTGGAGCTCAGCGTGCAGGATGCCGCGGGCCAGACGGGGACCAGCGAATCCCACGAGATGACATTGCCCGCGCGGCGCTTCTTCGATCCGCTTGCCGCCGCCGTGATCGAACAACGGCGTGATCTTCTTTGGTCGCGGGAAAACGCGCATCGCGTGACACAGGTGATGCGCGCGATTTCATACGAGCCCGACCCGGGTCTTTTCCGATCGGAGACATCTTACCTGCGGTTTCGCGCGATCCTGCGGCGCCTTGAGACGCTGGTGCGCCATGACAGCCTGACGCGCGAGGCGCGAGATGAGGTCGCCGTCGCATTGTGGGACCTGGCCGTGTTGCTGGAGGATGGCGATATCGGCGACGCGCTGGAACGGATGCGCGCGGCGCAGGAACGCCTGAGCGAAGCGATGAAGAACGGGGCCAGCGAGGAGGAAATCGCCCGGCTCATGCAGGAGTTGCGCGACGCCACGCAGGATTACCTCAGGCAGAAATCCCGGCAGGCGCAGCGCGAGGGCGCTCAGGATCAGGGCGAGCAGGAAAATGCGCAGAACGAGATGCGGATGACCCAGCAGGACCTGCAGGCGATGATGGACCGCATCCAGGAATTGATGGAGCAGGGCCGCTTCGCCGAGGCGCAACAGGCGCTGCAGGAATTCCAGCAGATGATGGAGAACATGCGTGTGACCGAGGGGCAGGGCCAGCAAGGCCAATCACCCGGTCAGCAGGCGATGGAAGGGCTTGCGGAAACGCTTCGCGATCAACAGGGCCTGTCGGATCAGGCCTTCCGCGACCTGCAGGAACAGTTCAACCCGGGCGCCCGGTCGGGGCAATCTCAGGGTAACGAGGGCCGCAACGGCGGCGCAGGTCGTGGTGAGAGCCACGAGGGCCAGCAAGGTCGCGGCCAGCAAGGCGACGGAGAAGGCGCGCAACCCGGTCAGGGCGGTGAACAGGCCGGGCGCGGCGCGGGATCCCTTGCCGACAGGCAGCAGGAATTGCGCCGCCGTCTGGAAAACCAGCGCGGCAACCTGCCCGGCGCGGGCAGCGAGGCGGGCCGCTCCGCGCGCGAGTCTCTCGACAGGGCGGATCGCGCGATGCGGGGCGCCGAGGAGGCGCTGCGCGACGACGATCTGTCCGGGGCGATCGACCAGCAATCGCGCGCAATGGAAGCGTTGCGCGACGGGATGCGCAACCTTGGCGAGGCCATGGCGGAACGGCAAGGCCAGGGTGGGCAAGGGCAGGCAATGGGCCAGTTTGGCGATCGGCAATCCGATCCGCTAGGCCGCACACCGGGTCAGGGCGGGCGCGTCGGCACGCAAGAGAACCTGCTGCAGGGCGAGGACGTTTACCGGCGCGCGCGCGAACTGCTGGACGAGATCCGCCGCCGCTCGGGTGATGGCGAGCGGCCCGACGTGGAGCTGGAGTACCTCAAGCGGTTGCTGGAGAGGTTCTGAGCGGGCTCACAACCCGAGCTTGCTGCGCCTTTCCGTGGCAAAACCCTGTACGAGCCTGGCGACCACGGGCGCGAGATAGATTGACTGTCCAAGGCCCGTGGTGCCGATCAGCGCCGCGATGACCAGCATGGCAAAGGCCTAAAGGATCGTCTGGTTCAACCCCGACAGGATCGCGGGCGTGGCGTAGGGCGCGCGGATTTCAAGCATCATCTGACGTTCGGTCGCGCCACACGCGACGGCCGCTTCGATCATGTCTTCGGGCGTCGAGACAAGCCCGTGTCGCGTGTAGCGGATCATCGGCACCACGGCATAGCGGCAGATGGCGAGGAAGACGGAGAACTCGCCTATCTGGAAGAACATGAGGACGGGGATCAGGAACACGAAAAGCGGTATGGTCTGCAGCATGTCGCAGACCGGCCGCACCACGCGCCATGCCACTGGATAGACCGCGCAGAGCAGCCCGATGACCCCGCAGATCCCTGCGCAGGTCAGTACCGCGGCGCCCGCGAGGTAGAGCCACAGCAGCGCTTCCTGCCACAGACTGCTGACGAGAAGCGATGCCAGCATCAAGATCGCGAACAGCGCCAGCTTGAGTCCGCCCGCGACCCAGCCGATGGCGCCCGCGCCGATCAGCACGAAGGGCCAGGGCAACTCGGCGATTCCGGTTTCAACCACGCCGGCGCCGATTACCAGAAGCAGGCCCTGCGTAACACGTCCCGCGCGGGCGACGGCGAACGCGGCAACAGCGGCAGTGGCGAACAGAACGAGGGTCATGTTTTGTGTCCACTGGATACCCCACGTGAAAGGGAGCACCGCGTCATCAAGCCCGATCCGCAGCGGCAGCAGGCCGTAGAACATCGCGCCCTCCTTGATCCCGTCGAGCGCGGCGCCGTGGCTGGACGTGAACGCGCCGAGGCCGCGGTCCACGGCGTCGGCCAGCGGTTGCAGCAGCGCATCGCCCGACCCGGCACCGGGACCGGTCGGCAAGACGACGGTGACCAGCATCGCGGCCCCGATCATCCCGAGCGCGACGCGCGGGTCGTGCAGGGCGCGCTCGCGGGCGAGATGACCGCTCATGCGGTCGATGATGATGGCGAAGGCAACGATCACGAGCCCGGCCAGCAGGCTTTGCCCGAACTGTGCCTTGCGCATGGTCAGCAGGACCTCCCAGCCGATATCGTCGAAGCCGCCGATCACGGCGGCGATGATGACCATCGACAGCGCGGCCATCAGGCACTGGTTGACGCCGACCATGATCTGCGTCTTGGCCGAGGGGATTTCCACGAGGAGGAGCTGTTGCAGCCGCGTGGCGCCGCCAATGGCCCGCAACGTGATCCTCGAGGCGATCAGGCCCACCACCGGCCCGAACCCGAAAAGCAGCAACAGCGGCGTGAGCTAGGCGAAGGTCGGCACCGTCTGCATGACGTCCATCACGGTCTGGATCGTCGATTTCACGCGGGGGACCTCGTTGGCGAGGATGCCCGCCGCGCCCCCGGCGGCCAGTGCCAGCGGGACCGAGACGGTGACCAGCGCGAGCGTGTTCATGCTTTCCGACCAATAGCCTGACGCGACGATGAAGCCGAGACCGGCAAGCCCGAGCGCGGCCATCCGCAGCCCGCCAATGAACCAGCCGAGCGCGGTGATGCCCCCGATCATCAGCGGCCACGGAATGCCGTTGAAGAGCGCGTTGACCCCGTTCATCGAATACGCCAGCAGCAGGGCAAAGAACCGTGCCACCGGCTTGATGAGGTCAAGCAGCCAGGTGGCGCCGCTGCCGATCCAGTCAGTCACAGGCACGGCCCACGCGTCGGGCCATTTCACCAGCCACGGCAGCACCGGCGCCAGCAGCAGGCAGGCGGCACCGACCGACAGTACGGCCATTGCCGCCCGCGCGCCCCGGCTCGACCGCGTGGCGGCGGTGTTCGTGCCGCCGTTTTTTGCGGGGGCGGTCATGCCTCTTCGGCCTGCAGCGCGGTGGCAAGGTCGGCGGGGTTGACGCTGCCGATGATCCGGCCGGGACCGCCCGGAACGGCAGGTCCAGCCCCGCCATGCGGTCGGCGCCCGGTGTGCCCCATTCGGCGGGGTAATCCACCAGTCGGCCTTGCGGGACGGTATCGGCGGTAGCGAATTTCATCGCGCAATCCTTCAGCGCCTGCCATTCGGGCAGGCTGGGACAAATCTCGGCCACGTGGGCGGGGTAGGCGGTGCCTTCCTTGGCTTCGAGGCCCAGGTCGCCGATCTCGTCGAGGTTGCCGGCCTCGAGCTGGCGCGCGTATTCGTCTGAGACATTGGAGGACCAGATTTCGAGTGTCGCGTGGATGTCGCCATCGGCGAGGGCCTGGAACTGGTTCATCACGCCGGCAGTGACATATTCCACGTCATAGCCTGCTGCTTCGAGCATGCCGCCCGCGACATGGGTCGTGACGTGCTGACCCGTCCATTCGTTGACGGCAAGGCGGATCGGTTCGTCTGTCGCGCCCATGCCAGTGGCGAGCGCGGGGCTGGCGATGCAGATCGCCGCCAGACCCGTGGACAAGGACCTCGTTCTTTCTCCGTCCTTGCGGAATTTTTATTGACTGATAAATCAATAAAAATTTTGCAAAGTAAGAGCAAACTGTTTTTGATGTGCCCGACCGGCAATCAGCGGTTTCCCACTTCCCCTTGCGGCATGAGCGGCGTGTCCGGGTCAGTCATCATGTCGTCAGGGGCGGATGTGCCGCTCCTGTCAATTTCCGTTCAACATGTCCGATACAAGGGCGCTCAGTGTCGCGCGGGCGGCGTTTATGGTGTCGACGTAGCCGGCCATCGCAGCTTCGGTGCCGGGGATGCGGGCCGCGATGACCGGGGCGAAGCGGTAAAGCAGCAGCAAAACGAGCGCGATGACGATTGCGAGCAGGAAACCCTGTCGAAAACCGGAGCCAGTCTCTGCCTCGGTGGAAGCGGCGTTGGCCTGCGCGGAGGTCAGCCCCGGATCGCGGCGGCCCGAATTCGACTCCAGCGAGGAATTTATCTCCTCGATATCGGGCAGCAGGTTGCGCCGTGATCCCGGGTCGATTTCTTCTTGCGGCTGTTTTTCCGCACCGTCTTCTTCGGGTTGGCCCCTGAGGCGTGCCATGCGTGCGCGCGCCTGACGTGTTCTTTCGTCGTTGTCCTCGAGGCCGAGGTCAGGTTGTGTTTCAAGACCGCTGTCACTGTCGGCGGCGCGCGCCTGCTGTTCGCGTTCGGCCTCTTCCCGCAAGACATCCGCGACCGCCGGGTCCAGGCGACGTGGGCCGGATTGTTCTGCGTCTTCGACGGCGTCCTCCCCCTCGACGGTCTCGGCGGCGGGGGTTTCGTCGGACGTGGCGGGCGCTTCGTACGTGTCGGCATCGTCATCCACGGGGGCGGGCGCTTGATCGGGGTGGTGCTGAAACCAGGTGTCGCCGCAATTCGAGCATTGAACATCGCGTCCCGCGGCCGGGATGACCTCGTCGGGAACTTCGTATTGTGCCCCGCAATTCGGGCAAATGAGCCTCATCCTGCCACCTGCTGACTGTCGCTGCCGCGTTGCCCCGCGATTTGCCCGAGCATAAGCGGAAATCCGCAACGGGAAAAGGGGAAAGCCATTGTCCGGGTGAACGATTGCACATGGCCGTTGCCTGAGGCATGTAAGACATGAGGGCATCGGGGATTGGCCGTGATCGAGCTGGATAACGTCGCGTACAGCTATGGCGGGGGCGAACTGCTGAGCGAGATATCGCTTGAGCTGGCACCCGGGTCGTTCCATTTCCTGACCGGGCCGTCCGGCGCCGGGAAAACCACTTTCCTCAAGCTGTGCTACGGCGCGTTGATGCCGACTGCGGGTCAGGTACGGTTGTTCGGCCGCGACGTGCGGGACATGGCGCGGGACGATATCGCGCTGTCACGGCAGCGGATCGGCGTGGTGCATCAGGATTGCCAGTTCCTTGATCACCTGCCGGTGTCGGAGAACATCGCGCTGCCGCTGATGGTTTCGGGCCGACACCTGCTGGCCGAGGACGCGAACCTGCGCGAGTTGACGGCCTGGGTCGGCCTGGCCGCGCGCGCCGATGCCTTGCCACCGGAACTGTCGGGCGGTGAACGTCAGCGTGCCGCTCTGGCGCGGGCCGTCATCATGTCGCCAGACGTGGTGCTGGCAGATGAACCCACCGGCAACGTGGACTGGGACATGTCGCAGCGGCTGATGCGCTTGCTTGTCGAGTTGAACCGCATGGGCAAGACCGTGATGATCGCCACGCATGACCTCGCGCTCATCCGGGCCGCAAAGGCCCATGTGCAGGCGCGCGTCTTGCGCATCTCGAACCGGCGGGTGCAGTTGGCGGGGGCTGATCTTTGAGGGGCGCGCTGGCGGCACTGGCCGAGTTCCTGGCGGGTGACGCGCAGGCCGGGCGCGTCGTGCCCCCGACGGGGTTCACCGCGTGGCTGACGACGTTCAGCGCGGGCGCGATGGCCTTTCTGGCGGTTTTCGCGTTGGCGCTCTCTCTGGCGGCGGGACGGTTGGCGGATCGCTGGGGCAACGAACTTGCACGCGCCTCGACGATCCGGATATCGGCGCCCGAGGGTCAGCTTGCCGCGCAAACCGAGGCGGCGCTGAAGGTGCTGGAAACGACCCCGGGCGTGGCCAGTGCCCGCGCGCTTACCGACGCCGAGCAGCGCGCCCTGCTGGCGCCGTGGTTCGGCCCCGACCTGCCGGTGGACACGCTGCCCATTCCGCGCCTTGTCGAGGTGATCGAGGAAGGCGCCGGGTTCGACGCCGAAGGGCTGCGCCTGCGCCTTGCCGCGGAAGTGCCGGGCGCGGTTCTGGATGATCACACCCGCTGGCGGCGCCCGCTTGTGCGTGCCGCCGAACGCCTGCGCCTGCTTGGCGTCGTTTCCCTGTTGCTGATCGGGGGCGCTGTCGCGGCTATGATCACGCTGGCGGCCAATGCCGCCTTGGCCGCGAACGTGCAGGTGATCGGTGTGCTGCGGCTCGTGGGGGCGCAAGACGCCTATATCGTGCGCGCCTTCGTGCGGCGCTTCACGCTGCGGGCACTGGCGGGGGCGCTGGCCGGGGTGGCAGCCGGCTCTGTTGCGATCCTTTTGTTGCCGCCCGCGCAGCCCGAGGGCGGCTTCCTGACGGGGCTCGGCTTTCGCGGGTGGCATTGGCTCTGGCCGCTGGCCGTGCCGCCCCTTGCCGGGATCGTGGCTTTCTGGGCCACGCGGTCGGCCGCGCGAAAAACCCTGCGAGACATGCCATGAGCCACGCGTTTCAATGGGGGCGGTCGGTACTGTTCGTGGTTCAAATCTACGCGATGATGGCGATCATCGGCCTCATTTTCTTCCCGTGGGCGGTCTTCAGCCGCCGGGGTGCCTTGGCTGCCTGTCATGCGTGGTGCCGGTGGGTCCGCTGGACCGCGCGCTGGATGGTCGGACTGCGGACAGAGGTACGCGGCACGGCCCCCACCGACGAGGTGCTTATCGCGGCCAAGCATCAGTCCTTTCTCGACATTATCCTGATCTTCGGCGCGGTTCCGGCGGGCAAGTTCATCATGAAGCGCGAGCTGATGTGGGCCCCGGTGATCGGGCAATACGCGTTGAAGATCGGGTGCGTGCCCGTGGACAGGGGAAAGCGCAGCGCCGCCATCAAGCGGATGGTCAGGGACGTGGCCAAGGGGCGCCAGCAGCCGGGACAGTTGATCATCTATCCGCAGGGAACGCGCATCGCCCCGGGTGTCGAGGCACCCTACAAGGTGGGGTCCGGCGTCCTGTACGAGGAACTGGGACAGGATTGCGTGCCGGTGGCCACGAATGTGGGCGTTTTCTGGCCGCGCAAGGGCATCCTGCGCAAGCCGGGGCTGGCGGTCGTCGAGTTCCTGCCACCGATCCCCGCCGGCCGGGACAAGAAAGCTTTCATGGGCGAGCTCGAGTCAGAGGTCGAGACGGCCTCAACCCGGCTGATGCACGAGGCGGGGTTCAAGGTGGATAGCCGATGCGGGACTGAGCGGCCGTGACGTCGATCCGCCGCGCGCGGGGCTCAGGATGATACGGTAACGTCCGGTAGCGGCGGCGCACCCGCAACTTGGCGCAAATGCTGCATTCGGCGCGCGAATTCATCGTCAAACGCGTGCGCTCGGGCAAACGTGATCGCCCGGTCGCAGCAGGCCGACAGCGCCTGCCTGTCCTTGTCCAGAGTGTCGAGGCAGCGGACCATCGCGGCCACGTCATTGAGCGGGACAGATCGGCCCGCGCCGGAACGGTCGCACAAGTCGCGCCACATCCGGTTACCGTACCCGGCAACGGCAATGCCGCATCCCATGCTTTCGATGTAGGTGCAGGACGGATCGGACTGCTTGTGACAACACAGGTAGATGTCGGCATTGGCGGCGGTCCACGGGACCAGCGCGCTTTCGAAATCCACCGGATCGTGCAGCCGCACGCGATCGGACAGGTTCATCGTGTCGATTTGCCGCCCCAGGACCCCGGAAAGGCTGCCCGTGCCGAATATGTCGAGCGTGAAGTCGACATCGCGGTCCGCCAGCCCCTTGGCCACCGGGACGAGATCCTGCACGCCCTTCATCGGTTCCAGCCTGCCCGAATAGACCAGCCGCAGCGGCGCGCCCGATGCCAGCCTGTCATGGCGGGCCTGCATGGCGTCGGCATCGCAGAACAGATCCGGTGTCATGCGATTGTCGAGATAGACCATGCTGTCGCCCGACAGGGGCCCGTAAAGGCGATACGCCGGGTAACCGTTGCTTTGCAGCCCCGCCGCGGCACGGATCGCACGCCGCCGCCGCCGCTCCTGCGCGATATTCCACAGCATCGACCGCAGCCGCCGTACCGGGCCGCGTCCACGGTCGAGCCAGGCGATCTGCAGCCGTGTTTCAAGGATATACTCGATTGCGAAGACAACTTGTGTCCCGGTCGCGCGCGCCAGCCCGGCGAGGTGCAGGTTGCTGTGATCGTCCGCGCTGCACAGGACGATGTCGTTCCCGCGCAGGCGCTCAGGCCCGATGCGTTCGTCCGCGTCCAGTATGTCCAGATCGAAGGGAAGTTCGTGGTGGCTGGTTTCGGCGCCGAAGGTGATGCTTTCGGCGCCGCGCCGCAGCAAGCAGGTCACCGGCCCCGGCCAGAGCGCGCAATGCCGCTTCATCCCCTCAATGAATTTCGTATCTAGCGTGATGCGTCCGGCCTGCTCGACGACCGGCGCGGGGGCGATGATCAGAAGCCGCGGCGCGCTGTCGGTGGCGGTCATCTTTAGGGCTCCGGACAGGATGGCGCGCGGGGCGGGCGTGCCGGCCGCGCCCCGCGTGGCGGTGTCAGCTGTGGATCGGGCCGTCCCCGCAAGCAAGGGCAGCCTCGCGCACCGCCTCGGAATACGTGGGGTGCGCGTGACAGGTGAGGGCGAGGTCCTCGGCCGCGGCGCCGAATTCCATGGCGACGCAGACCTCGTGGATCAGGTCGCCCGCCATCGGCCCGATGATATGCGCGCCGAGGATACGGTCGGTTTCCTTGTCCGCAAGCAGTTTCACGAAGCCGTCGGCGGCGAAATTGGCCTTCGCCCGGCCGTTGCCCATGAAGGCGAACTTGCCGACCTTGTAGGCGCGGCCCTCGTCCTTCAGCTCCTCCTCGGTCTTGCCGACATTGGCGACCTCGGGATGGGTGTAGATGACCCCCGGGATGACGCCGTAATTCACGTGGCCCGCCTTGCCGGCGATGACCTCGGCGGCGGCCATGCCCTCGTCCTCGGCCTTGTGGGCCAGCATGGGGCCGTCGATGCAGTCGCCGATGGCATAGACGCCCTTGACGCTGGTCTGCCAGTGACCATCGGTCTTGATCTGGCCACCCTTGGACATCTCGACCCCGAGCGCGGCGAGCCCGAGCCCGTCGGTATAGGGCTTGCGCCCGGTTGCGACCAGCACAACGTCGGCATCGAGCTGGTGGTCGCTGTCATCCTTGCGCAGCCTGTAATTGACCTTGGCCTTGGTCTTGAGTGTTTCGACGGATTGGACGGCGGCGCCCATGACGAAATCAAGCCCCTGTTTCTTGAGAATTTTCTGGAAATTCTTCTGCACTTCGCCATCCATGCCGGGGGTGATCACGTCAAGATATTCCACCACCGTCACCTCGGTTCCCAGCCGGGCATAGACCGAGCCCAGTTCGAGCCCGATGACGCCCGCGCCGACGACGACCATCTTCTTGGGTACCTTGGCAAGCTCAAGCGCTCCGGTGGAGGTGACGACGATCTTCTCGTCGATTTCGACGTGGGCGCCCGGAATGCCCGACGCCTCCGAGCCGGTGGCGATGATGATGTTCTTGGCCTCGTGGGTTTCGTCGCCCACCTTCACCTTGCCGGCCGCGGGGATCGATCCCCAGCCCTTGATCCAGTCCACCTTGTTCTTTTTGAACAGGAATTCGATGCCCTTGGTGTTCTGGCCGATCGTGTCGTCCTTGTAGGTGAGCATCTGCTTCCAATCCACCGACGGCGCCTTGCCCTTGAGGCCCATCTTGGCGAAATTGTGCTCGGCCTCGTGCAGCTGGTGAGTGGCGTGCAGCAGCGCCTTGGAGGGGATGCAGCCCACGTTGAGGCAGGTGCCGCCCAGCGTCTCGCGGCCCTCGACGCAGGCGGTCCTGAGCCCGAGCTGGGCGCAGCGGATGGCGGCGACGTAGCCCCCGGGGCCGGAGCCGATTACGATGACGTCATAGTTGGCCATGTGGTGTTTTCCTTCGATTCTGGACGTCGGTAGTGCGTCGGTTTTGCATCTGTAACGCGGCGGTGCCGATCGGGTCCTGCCAAGGGTGGGCCGGAAAGGCCGCGCGGGTCAAGCAGGTGGCCGCCGGGGGATGGGGGCGCTGCCCCCGTCGCCCGTGCCGGGCGACCCCCCCGGGGTATTTCGGCCGAGAAGAAGCATGGGCTGCACGCGGACCCGCCCGCCCGGGTAGATGCCGGGGCCGGGCGGTCATGCCAGCGCGGCCAGCAGCATGAGGGTGGTGGCCGCGAAGCCGGTGGCCCAGACCAGCGAGCGCCACGGCGTGAGCCCGAAGTAATAGGCCGGGACGTAGAGCACGCGGGCGGCGAGATAGGTCCAGCCCATGGCGGCGGTGAAGGGCGTGGACTGATCCGAGAGGGTGAGAACCAGGCAGGCGATGGAGAACAGGATCAGCCCCTCGAAATGGTTGTCGAGCGCGCGGAAGAGGCGGCCGGTGCCGGGGCTGACCTGTTCGATCAGCGGCTTGCCCAGCCTGTCGGGATCGCGCGGGCTGAGCGTCTTGCCGACGCCGAGTTCGAGATTGGCGGGCACGGCCATGAGAACGTACTGCACCACCTGCAGCAGCGTGGCGAGGGTGAGGGCGGTGAGTTCGGGGGTCATCGGAGTGTTTCTGCGGTCTCTGCTTGATCGGAGTGTTTCTGCGGTCTCTGCTTGAAAGCCAAGCGCCGCCGGCATGTCGATGATTGAGGGCACATAAACAAGTGCACCTATAATTAGAAATGTAATCTGAAGGTTTCGATAGCAGCCGATCTTTTTGCCAATCTTCTTGTCCTCACGTTCAAAAAAACGATCCGCTGTTTTCTGTTGGTCGGCACTCAAATTGAGCCGCAATGCTGCGAGTGACATTCGTTGAGATACATTCAAAAGCGAAAGAAGTTTTAAACCGCAAAACATAGACGCGGCCCAAACGCATAGCGCGCACAGGATTAGTCTGGTACTTCTCAACGATGCAGTGTCATCAAATGCTAAAAGAGCATATCCGACTGCGGCTCCGGCGGCTGAAATAACATATAAACATTGGCGCTCCTGAAAGCGCCAACGCTCCATCACTAAGTCCACAGAACCGTTCACTGAATTTTTCCTTACAAATCCATCAGCAACCGCCGCGGGTCTTCCAGCGCGTCCTTGACGCGGACGAGGAAGGTGACCGCGCCCTTGCCGTCGACGATGCGGTGGTCGTAGGAAAGCGCCAGGTACATCATCGGGCGGGCCTTGATCTCGCCGTTCACGACCATCGGGCGCTGCTGGATCTTGTGCATGCCGAGGATGCCCGATTGCGGCGGGTTGAGGATGGGCGAGCTCATCAGCGAGCCGTAGACGCCGCCGTTGGAGATGGTGAAGGTGCCGCCCTGCATTTCGGCCATCGACAGCTTGTTGTCGCGCGCGCGTTCGCCTTTCTCGGCGATGGACTTCTCGATGGCGGCGAAGCCCATCGAATCCGCGTCGCGGATCACCGGCACCACGAGCCCGGTGGGCGTGCCGGTGGCGATGCCCATGTGCACGAAGTTCTTGTAGACGATGTCGGTGCCGTCGATCTCGGCGTTGACCTCGGGCACCTCCTTGAGCGCGTGGCAGCAGGCCTTGGTGAAGAAGGACATGAAGCCCAGCTTGACGCCGTGCTTTTTCAGGAACTCGTCCTTGTGAGTGTTGCGCAGCTCCATCACCGCGGTCATGTCCACCTCGTTGTAGGTGGTCAGCATGGCGGCGGTGTTCTGGCTGTCCTTCAGGCGCTTGGCGATGGTCTGGCGCAGGCGGGTCATCTTGACCCGTTCCTCGCGCGCGGCATCGTCGGCGCTGACCGGGGCGCGGGGCGCCTGCGCCG
>NZ_JBKOTX010000029.1:0-43611 GCF_047086965.1 Roseovarius halophilus (ex Wu et al. 2025)
CGATGTCATCACCGATTTCGAGGACGGCACCGACGGCTTCCTGATCCGCACGGTCAGCACGCTGGACGGCACGCCCAACATCGACAATGGCGGCAACGGCTTGCAGGGATTCCTTGACGCACTGAACATCACCGACACCGCCGACGGCGCGCAGCTGACCGTGGACGGGCATATCGTCACGATCGAGAACGTCGCGGCGGCCGACCTGACGCTGGATGATTTCCAGTTTGGTTAAGCCGAGTTCTGCACAGAACACACTCCGGGCGCGCGTTTAGCCAGTGAAACGCATCTGCGCCAAGAAATTTATCAAGAACATCGTGACCTGCTTTACGCCTCGCAGGGCAGGTCACGGCAATCTCGTCTAGGTTCTTCCCGCTTGTCTCGGATGAAGCTCAAACTGGCCGTCGCAACCAAGGGCTATTGCAGTCGAATCCCGGAAATGTCGCGACTTTTCAGACTTCGCCGGTTACACGTTACAGCCCTTCGTACAACACTCAACCAACAACCTCCCCCTAGTAATTTACCTGCAAATAGAGCAATTAAGCAGGCGGCCTGCAGACAGTAGTTTCAGCCAATGGATTGACTATTTTTCTTTGTGTGCCTGAATCGCTTGTCACCGCCTGTCTTGCATCCATCGTTAGCAATCATGGAGCTATGCGGGATTTTGGATGATGCGGTAATCATGCGAACAAGATCAGCGTCGACAAAACGGGGGCGCATTGTGGGGCGGCCACCATAGCCGTGTTGAATTATCACGTATTATCAATAGATTGGGGGGATGTTTTGGTGCGGTCGAGAAGACTCGAACTTCCACGGGTTTTACCCCACAGCGACCTCAACGCTGCGCGTCTACCAATTCCGCCACGACCGCACGTGATCAGGTAGTGGCGGGCGTATAGCAACCGCCTGCGGGGATGTGAAGGGCTTTCTTGCAGCTTTCGGAACTTCGCCGGGCAGACCGCGGCCGCGGCCCGCGGCGAAAGCCTTTGAAGTCGGCGGTCGGTTTGCGTATGCGTTTTACCGTTGCTTTCGCGATCAGAACAACGGTCAGGATTATGGTGGACTTGCCAGCAGAAGACTTGCTTCCGGAACCGGACGAAACACCGGGTCGGCACGCGGTGCAATGGCATGTCTCCCCCGGGCTTGTCGGCTACGAGGCCGCGGTCGATACCATGGAGGCGCGCGCGGCGCGAATCGCGGCCGGAACGGCGCCCGAGGCGATCTGGCTGCTGGAACATCCCCCGCTTTACACCGCCGGCACCTCGGCCAACCCGGCGGACCTGACCGACCCCGACCGCTTCCCGGTCTACCCGTCGAAGCGCGGCGGGCAATACACGTATCACGGCCCCGGTCAGCGCGTGGCCTACGTGATGCTCGACGTGGGGCGGCGGGGGCGCGACGTGCGGCAGTTCGTGCAGCGCCTCGAGGCATGGGTGATCGCCACACTGGACGAGTTCAACCTGCGCGGCGAGATCCGCGAGGGGCGCGTGGGTGTCTGGGTGCCGCGCCATGACAAGCCGCTGACCGCGGCGGGCATCCCGCCCGAGGACAAGATCGCGGCGATCGGCATCCGCCTGCGGAAATGGGTCAGCTTTCACGGGCTGTCGATCAACGTCGAGCCGGACTTGTCGCATTTCACCGGCATCGTGCCCTGCGGCATTGCGGAGCACGGGGTCACGAGCCTTGTGGATCTCGGCCTGCCCGTGACGATGGCCGACGTGGACGTGGCGCTGAGGCGGACGTTCGGCGAGGCCTTCCCCGCGGGCTGAGCCGCCCATCAAGGCTCCGGCAGCGGGGTGGTCGGCCCATCGTCCGGGTCAGGCTCGCGGCAAATCTCCGGGTCGGGCTTGCTCAGGGCATCGCATTGCCGGTCGATCTGCGCGCCCATGTCGTCGCCCAGGTCAGCGCGCACCTCGCTTGCATGGTCGCGGCACTCATCAATCGTCATGTCGCACACTGCGGGCACCGCAGGGCTGGTGAACACCCCGCAGACCTGCGCGGTCCAGTCCTTCGGCTCCGTGTCGATGCCGCTGCCGGTGCGCAGTTCCTGCATGTCGCGCGCGGTGGCGCAGGCTTGCTTGACGTCGATCGCTGTCACCGCCACCACCGTCGCGGCGCCGGCGACGGGGATCACCTCCATCGGCAACGCGGCGACATTGCGCCCCACCCCCCGAATGGCGCGCCGCGCGATACGCCGGGTCGCATTGTCCATTTTGTCGATCAGTTTCTTTTTATCCGCCTTCAGTTCCGCAACCACGGAATGCCCGACCACGGCCTCGGCGACACCGCTCATCACGCCGTTCAACCCCTCGACGGCAAAGCTGGCCACGTTGAACGCCAGCATCACCAGCAGGACCACGAGAACGAGGCCGCGCCGCAGGACACCAAGACCGCGCCAGAGCCATTTCATTCGTTGCATACCGCGTGCAAGGCCCAGTAGGCATCGTCGCGCTCCAGCGCCGGGTTGGCATCGAAGGCAATCTTTGCCGTCAGGCCGCGCTCGTTTTCCGCGAACGGTTCCTCGGCGGCGTCCAGCAACCGCGCGAACACCTCGGGGTCAGTGGCATGGCTGGCGGCCAGTATCAGCGGCGTGGTGTCCTCGAAATCCGCCGCATCGGCCGAGGCTCCGGCGTCAAGAAGCGCCTGCACGAGATCGAGCGCGCCGCCCTTGCGGACGGACGCATAATGCAACGCGCTGCGCGCCCTGCGCCCATTGTCGGCGGCGTTCGCCTCGGCCCCTGCCTGGAGAAGCGTGACAACGGAGTCGACACCGGCATGTCGCGCGGCGAGGTGCAGCGGCAACAAATATCTGTCTTCCGTCAGGTCGTCCGAAATATCCGCCAGATCTTCGCCCGCGTAAATGTCGGCCGTTGCGCCGGCGGCCAGCAGGGCCGCGACCACGTCCACCGCCCCGGGTCGTCGCACGGCAAGGTGCAGCGGCGTGGTCATGCATTGACCGGACCAGCATTCATCCTCGATCGAGCCCTTGTTCACCTCCGCGCCCCAGATCGCAAGCGTCGCGATCTGCGCCGGATCGCTCGAATGCGCTGCGGCCATGTGCATGGGCGTGCGGTTCGCGGCGTTCTTGAGGTCGGGGTCGGCGCCGGCGCGCAAAAGCACCCGCGTCACGGCGGCACTGGGCGCATGGGCGGCGGCCAGGTGCAGGGCCGTATTGCCGGCATCGTCACGCGCGTTCACCGCATGCCCCGATTGCAGGCAGGCCCGTATCTCGTCGGCTGTATGGGTGGATTGGAACGTCTTCGTCAGGAAGTCGGCTCAGCGTGCATCCTCGGCAATCCCCTGCGCCGGCAACCACGCAAGCAGCCAAAGTATCGCGTATCGCCCAATCAATCGCATCCAGATTTGCTTTCTGTTTCCCAGTCTCTGTCAATACAACGTCAATACAACTCAGCATCGTCTCGGGGGCAAGACGTTTCGTGGCCAACTCGTTCACGACGCCCATGTTCGGACAAGACCCGACCCGATCAAGCGAGCCTGCGATAAATTGCCCGTTGCGCGGTGGCCTTGGCGGGTTATGACTGACGCTCTGACGCGCGAACCCGCTTTCCCAACCACGAGGTGACACATGAAAACCTTTCTGACTACTGCCGCCCTTCTGACGCTGGCCGCGCCGGCCTTTGCCGCCGGGGATGCCGACAAGGGTAAAAAGGCGTTCCGCCAGTGCAAGGCATGCCACATGATCGCTTCCGCGGATGAAACCATCGTGCGCGGCGGGCGCGTCGGGCCCAACCTGTACGGCGTGATCGGCCGCACGGCCGGGTCCGTCGAGGATTACAATTATTCCGACGCGCTGGCCTCGGCCGGGGCAGACGGCCTCGTGTGGGACGAACAGAACCTCGCGGAATATTCCAAGGATCCCAGCGGCTTCCTCGGGGGGCGGTCCAAGATGACCTTCAAGATGCGCAAGGGCAGCGAGGACGTGGCCGCCTACCTCGCGACGTTTTCGGACTGATCCTGTCCTGACCGGATCATCCCTCGGGACCGGCCGGCAAATTCGCGCCGGTCCCGCCTGCCGGGGTGCGACAAAATTCTTTGACATATGTCAAAGTCGCGCATTGCCCCGGCACGGGCGGCATTCTAGAACCTGAATACATGAGGCGGAGGCCGGCATGCCGAGTCGTCCGTCAGGGTTTCACCAGCAGGAGGCACAAAATGGCAGACGCAGCCATTCACGGCCATGAACACGAGGAGCACCGCGGGTTTTTCACCCGGTGGTTCATGTCAACAAATCACAAGGATATCGGTATCCTGTACCTCGTCACCTCGGCGATCGTCGGGCTGATCGCGGTTCTGTTCACCGTTTACATGCGGATGGAACTGATGGAACCGGGCGTGCAGTACATGTGCCTCGAGGGAGCGCGTTTCACCGCCGCCGCGGCGGGCGAATGCACCCCGAACGGGCACCTGTGGAATGTGATGATCACGTATCACGGCGTGCTGATGATGTTCTTTGTCGTCATTCCGGCATTGTTCGGGGGCTTCGGCAACTATTTCATGCCCCTGCAGATCGGCGCACCGGACATGGCGTTCCCGCGGATGAACAACCTCAGCTTCTGGTTGTACGTGGCCGGGACGTCGCTGGGTGTCGCATCGCTTCTGGCGCCGGGCGGCAACGGGCAGCTCGGCTCGGGCGTCGGCTGGGTGATGTATCCGCCGCTCTCGACCACCGAGCAGGGCTTCTCCATGGATCTGGCGATCTTCGCGGTGCACGTCTCGGGCGCCTCGTCGATCCTCGGCGCGATCAACATGATCACCACCTTCCTGAACATGCGCGCCCCCGGCATGACGCTGTTCAAGGTTCCGTTGTTCGCATGGTCGATCTTCGTCACCGCTTGGTTGATCCTGCTGGCGCTGCCGGTGCTGGCCGGGGCGATCACCATGCTGCTGACCGACCGGAATTTCGGGACGACCTTCTTCGACCCGGCCGGCGGCGGTGACCCGGTTCTGTACCAGCACATCCTGTGGTTCTTCGGCCACCCGGAGGTCTATATCATCATCCTGCCCGGGTTCGGCATCATCAGCCACGTCATCGCCACCTTCAGCCGCAAGCCGATCTTCGGCTACTTGCCGATGGTCTGGGCGCTGATCGCGATCGGGTTCCTCGGCTTCGTCGTGTGGGCGCACCACATGTACACCGTCGGCATGAGCCTGACGCAACAATCCTATTTCATGCTGGCCACGATGGTCATCGCGGTGCCCACCGGGGTCAAGGTGTTCAGCTGGATCGCGACGATGTGGGGTGGCTCGATCGAGTTCAAGACGCCAATGCTCTGGGCCTTCGGCTTCCTCTTCCTGTTCACTGTCGGCGGCGTGACCGGCGTGGTGCTCAGCCAGGCGGGCGTGGACCGGGCGTATCACGACACCTATTACGTGGTTGCACACTTCCACTACGTGATGAGCCTCGGCGCCGTCTTTGCCATCTTTGCCGGCATCTACTTCTACTTCGGCAAGATGACCGGGCGCCAGTACCCCGAATGGGCCGGCAAGCTGCACTTCTGGGCGATGTTCGTGGGGGCCAACCTAACGTTCTTCCCGCAGCACTTCCTGGGCCGTCAGGGGATGCCGCGCCGGTACATCGACTATCCCGAGGCGTTCGCGCTCTGGAACTGGTGGTCGTCGATCGGGGCGTTCATCTCCTTCGCGAGCTTCGTGTTCTTCTTCGGGGTCGTGATCTACGCGCTGCTGCGCGGCGCACGGGTGACCGAGGCGAATTACTGGAACGAGTATGCCGACACGCTGGAGTGGACGCTGCCCTCGCCGCCGCCGGAACACACGTTCGAGCAGCTTCCCAAGCAGGAAGACTGGGACAAGCAGCCGGCGCACTGAACGGCGTTCAACCACGATGCTGATTACAGGCCCCGGGACGCGCCGGGGCCTGCTTCGTTTCCACCACGCGAAAAGGGCGGCTGCCGCCAACCTGCCGGTTCCTGTCGCATTCACCCTTTCCCCGCGTTCGCGGGCCATGCTACGCCGCGGCCAGTGAAGCCACGGGAGCGCGCCCCCATGTCGAATGAAATCCGCCTTGCCTTCGAGCACCCCGCCGCCCGTGCCGACGCGACGGCGCCCGACGGACCACTGGACCGCATTTCGGTGCGGGACCATGTCGTCGAGGTCGAGATCGGGGCCTTTCAGGCCGAGCGTGGCACGACGCAGCGCATCTGTTTCAATGTCGTGGTCGAGGTGCGCCCGGTGTCGGACCCGCTGGATGATGACGTGGACCGCATCCTGAGCTATGACAAGGTGACCGAGGCGATCGGCGCCGAACTGGCCGAGGAACGGCTCAACCTTCTGGAGACACTGGCCGAGCGCATCGCCGAACGCATCCTCTGGGAACCGCAGGCCGGCCGGACGTTCGTGCGCATCGAGAAACTGGACCGCGGCCCCGGGGCGCTCGGGGTGGAGATCGTCCGGTCGGTCGATGACCTCAAGACGACGCCGGTGGCGCATCACGGGGCCACGACACCGCATCCCCACCTCGTTTACCTGACCAACACGGCGATACGGTCGCCGAACCTCGCGCGGTGGCTGGACCAACTGGAGGCGCGGGCCGAGCCGGTGATCCTCTGCGTGGGGCATCCCGAGGGGACGGCCCCGTCAACCGGCCACAGGATGACGCAGCGCCGGGTGGACCTGCTGGCGCTGGAACAGAACGCGTGGGTGCTTGCCGGGCGCGACGACCGCTGCGTCGTGGTCAACACCCGGACCGAGCTGGACTGGGCCATGAAGAACGGGCAGATCAGCGTCTGGGCCCCGTCGAAGATCGTGCTGGACGCCGTGGACGGCCCCACCACGGGCCCGGACGACCCGGTCGCGCTGGCCGGTTGGTTCGCGGGCCACATCGAGGCGTCCGACCTGCTGGTGATCGGCGAACGGCCGCCACGGGACGCGCCCGTGCCCGTGCTGATACAGGACGTGGCGCAAAGCGGGCTTTGATACCGTCGCGGGGCGCACCCGGCTTTGACATCCGGTGACGGGGCTGTATCTGGACGGTTGCGACCGGTCCGGCCCGGACCCGCCTTTCACTGCCGCGACAGGATGACAGCATGACCGTTTATTACCGCCCCGTTCCGCGATCCGATCACGCCCGGCCCGATGACGCGTTGCCGCTGGCTGGGGGCTTGTGCTGGTTCGACACGGTCGAGGAATTGCGCCGGGACGCGCCGCCGCGCCTGCGGCCCGCGTCCGAGTTGCCGGCCGGGATGCGCGACCGCCTGACGGCCCCGCGCGCGCCGATCGCCGGGCTGGGCTTCGACAGGCCGCGCCTGATGGGCATCCTGAACGTCACGCCCGACAGCTTTTCCGACGGGGGGGAGCATTTCGACCCAGATACCGCCCTGTCTCACAGCGCCGCCATGATCGAAAGCGGGGCCGACATGATCGACGTGGGCGGCGAATCCACCCGCCCCGGCGCGCGGGAAATCCCGGTGCAGGAAGAGATCGACCGGACCGCCCCCGTGATCGAGGCGATCCGCGCGGGAAACGACGCGCCGCTTTCGATAGACACCCGCAAGGCCGCGGTGGCGCGGGCCGCCCACGCGGCCGGCGCGGACCTTGTCAACGACGTGGCCGGGTTCACGTTCGATCCGGAACTCGCGCCCTTTTGCGCCGAGACGGGCCTGCCCGTCTGTGTCATGCACGCGCAGGGCACGCCCGAGATCATGCAAATCGATCCGCGCTATGACAACGTGGCGCTCGACATCTACGATTACCTGTCGGAACGGGTCACGGCGCTGGAGGTCGCGGGCATCGCGCGCGATCAGATCATCGTCGATCCCGGCATCGGCTTCGGCAAGACGCTGGAGCACAACCTGACGCTTTTGCAGAACCTTGCGCTGTTTCACGGGCTGGGCTGCCCGGTGTTGCTGGGCGCCTCGCGCAAGCGGTTCATCGGCACCATAGGCGGCACAGAGGCCGCGCGGCAGCGCGCCCCGGGGTCGATTGCCGTGGCGCTGCACGGGGTTGCGCAGGGGGTCCAGATGCTGCGCATCCACGACGTGCGGGAAACCGCCGAGGCGCTGCGCCTGTGGCAGGCCGCCACGCTGGGCCAAGTGGCCGGGGCCGGTTTCAGCGCCGCAGGATCACGCGCCACTGGCTGACGGCCAGACCGGCCATGATCAGCAGGAAACCGGCAAGGAAAAGCGGCGGCAACGTCTCGCCCATGAAGACCGTGCCGAGGCCGATGGACCACAGCGGCACGACATAATTCGTCAGGCTCAGGAAGCTCGGGCCGGCTGTGCGGATGACCCGCACGAGGATGAGCGTCGCCAGCGCGGTCGGCCCCAGCCCGAGATAGACGAACCCCAGGGCCGGCATCAGCGACACCGTGTCGGGCCAGTCTTCCAGCCACAGCGCCACGGGGGCGATCACCACGGTGGCGCAGAGGAGCGCGCCGGCCCCGAATACCAGCCTGTCAACCGGCGGCGCGCGCCGCGTGACGACCGATCCGATGGCATAGCAGCTCGCCGCGCCCACGCAGGCCAGCCGCGCCAGCGTGAGCGTCCAGCCGCCGGCTTCGAGCTGCAACAGCTCGCGCGGGCCGATCAGCAAAAGAACCCCGATGAACCCGGTGACGAACCCCACGAGCTTGACCGGGCCGATCCGTTCGCCGGGGACGAAAAGATGGGCCAGCGGGAGCACGAACAGCGGCACGCTTGCCATCGTCATCCCGGCGAAGGCCGACGCGACGCTCTGCTGGGCCCAGTTGAGCAGGAAGAAGGGCAAGGCATTGGAAAACACACCCATCCCGAGGCAGAAAAGCCAGACGCGCCGGTCATGCCCGCCGCGCAGCCCCGGCAGGCGGCGCCCGGTTGCCATGATCGCCGCCACGAGAACCGCGGCAGCCAGCGCGATCCGTCCCGCGGCCAGCACCAGCGGGCCGAAATCGGCCAGTGCGACCTTGGCCCCCATGAAGGACGCCCCCCATAGGAACCCGAGCGTCATGATCAGCAACCATTCCGTCAGGCCCGGCGTGGCGGGGGCGGCGGCGGTCTGGGTTCGGCTCATGGCGGATGTCCTTTGCTGTATCCCCGGAACGCGACAGGCGCGCCCGCCGAGCGGCCGCGCCTGCGCCGTTCACGGGGAGGATGGATCAGTTCTTTTCCTTGTCCACCATCTTGCCCGCGGAAATCCAGGGCATCATGCCGCGCAGTTTCTCGCCGACCGCTTCGATCTGGTGGGCGTCGTTCATGCGGCGCGTGCCCTTGAAGAACGGCTGGCCGACGGCGTTTTCCTGCATGAAGTCACGCACGAAGGCACCGGACTGGATGTCGTTCAGGATCGCCTTCATTTCCTTCTTCGTCCGCTCGTAGGGCAGCACGCGCGGCCCCGAGACGTATTCGCCGTACTCGGCGGTGTTTGAGATCGAGTAGTTCATGTTGGCGATGCCGCCCTCGTATATCAGGTCAACGATCAGCTTCACCTCGTGCAGGCATTCGAAATAGGCCATTTCGGGGGCATAGCCCGCCTCGACCAGCGTCTCGAAGCCCATGCGGATGAGCTCGACCATCCCGCCGCACAGCACCGCCTGCTCCCCGAAGAGGTCGGTTTCACATTCCTCGCGGAAGGACGTCTCGATGATGCCGGAGCGGCCACCGCCGATGGCCGCGCAATAGGACAGCCCGGTTTCCAGCGCCTTGCCCGTCGCATCGGTGTGTACGGCCACGAGGCAGGGCACGCCGCCACCCTTGACGTATTCGCCGCGCACGGTGTGGCCCGGCCCCTTGGGCGCCATCATGACGACATCGACCCCTTCCTTGGGTTCGATCAGCCCGAAATGGATGTTGAGCCCGTGGGCAAAGGCGATGGCCGCGCCGGGCTTGATGTGGTCATGCACGTACTTGCGGTAGGTCTCGGCCTGCAGTTCGTCGGGCATGGTGAACATCATCAGATCGCACCAAGCGGCCGCCTCGGAAATCTCCATGACCTTCAGGCCTTCGCCTTCGGCCTTCTTGGCCGATGCAGAGCCTTCGCGCAGCGCCACGACGACGTTCTTGGCGCCCGAGTCGCGCAGGTTCAGCGCGTGGGCGTGGCCCTGGCTGCCGTAGCCGAGGATCGCCACCTTCTTGTCCTTGATGAGATTGATATCGCAATCGCGATCGTAATAGACGCGCATGTCTGTCTCCCTTGCTTGGTGATCCGCGTCAGGATACGGCGCATCCGGCAAAAAGAGGCGCAAAGATCGGATTAAACCCGATTTTTTCTTAATTTTCATTCGTGATTTACTGATGTATGAAAAAATCATGCTTGATGAAACCGACAGGCGCATCCTGCGCCACTACCAGCACGACGCGGCGCTCGGCCCCGCCGATCTGGCCGAGCTGGCCGGCGTGACACCGGCCACCTGCGCCCGGCGGCTGGAGAAGATGACGGCCGCCGGCATCATCCGCGCCAACCGTGCCGTGATCGACTGGCGCGCACTCGGCTACGAGGTCGAGGTGAGCCTGCGCATAACGCTGGACAAGACGCAGCCGCGTGCCTTCGACGAATTCCTCGCGGCCGCGCGCGACGCGCCGGAGGTGCTGGAGATCCAGACGTTCCTCGGCCGCGTTGACCTGCGCCTGTCGGTCATCGCGCGGGACATGGCGCATTACCAGCAGATTTATCGCAGCACCATCCTGACGTTGCCGCATATCGCCGATATCGAGGCGCTGGTGCACGTGGCGCAGATCAAGTCCGACGAGGTTCTGCCGCTGTGATCGACCTTGACACCACAGACCGGCGGATCCTGCGGGAACTGGCCCGCGACGCCACGCAGAGCGCCAGCACGCTGGGCCGCAAGCTGGGACTGTCGCAGCCGGCGGCATGGCGGCGGATCAAGCGCCTTCACGACAGCGGCGTGATCAAGGGCCGGCGGCTCGATCTCGACCGCGAAAAGCTGGGCTTCGGCGTCACCGTCTTTCTGGGCGTGAAGCTGGCCACCAAGGGCCGCGTCAGCATCGGGGATTTCGAACGCGCGGTTTCGGCCATCCCCGAGGTGCAGACGGTGGAACATATCCTTGGCCTTTATGATTACCGGCTGCGCGTCGTCGCGCGCGACATCTCGGATTTCGAGCGCGTATTGCGGCGGCGCATCATGATGCTGCCGGGGGTGGGCGACGTGGAGGCCAACGTGCTGCTGTCCGAGGAACGCCGCCCCGGCCCCATCGGCTGAGCCCCGGGCGCGGGCATTTGCCATTCCGGCGCCGGCACGCTAGCAACCGGTCAAACCAGAGGAGATACCAATGTCCGCCCTACTTGATCATATCGACCCCGACGGCCTGCAGGAATTCTCGGTCGTCTTCACCGATCGGTCGCTCAACCACATGAGCCAGAGCTTCCAGCAGGTGATGCGCGACATTTCCGGGATGCTGAAAGAGGTCTACAACGCGCGGGGCGTCGCGCTCGTGCCCGGCGGCGGCACCTTCGCCATGGAGGCCGTGGCGCGCCAGTTCGGGCACGACGCCCATGCGCTGATCGTGCGCAACGGCTGGTTCTCGTACCGCTGGAGCCAGATTTTCGACGCGGGCAAGTTCACCGCCGACACGACGGTCTGCATGGCGCGCCAGTCGGCCAACGGGGCGCAGGCGCCCTTTGTCCCGGCCCCGATCGAGGACGTCACGGCCCGGATCCGCGAGTCGAAGCCCGACGCCGTTTTCGCGCCGCACGTGGAGACCTCGGCCGGGCTGATCCTGCCCGACGGCTACATCGCCCAACTGGCCGAGGCCGCCCACGAGGTCGGCGCGCTCATGGTGCTTGATTGCATCGCGTCGGGCTGCGCCTGGATCGACATGGAAAAGACCGGGGTCGACGTGCTGATCTCGGCGCCGCAGAAGGGATGGTCGGCCTCGCCTTCGGCCGGGCTGGTGATGATGTCTGACCGGGCGTTGCAGCGGCTCGACGCGACCGTTTCAGACAGCTTTGCCATCGATCTGAAGAAATGGCGCGCCATCATGGAGGCCTATGAGAACGGCGGGCACGCCTATCACGCCACCATGCCCACCGATGCGCTTCGGGCCTTTCGCGATACCATGCAGGAAACGCGCGATTACGGGTTCAAAAGGCTGCGCGAGGCACAATGGGCCCTCGGTGACGGCGTGCGCGCGATGCTGGCCACGAAGGGCGTGGCATCGGTGGCCGCCGACGGTTTCGGCGCGCCGGGTGTCGTCGTCGGCTACACCGATGATCCGGACATCCAGAACGGCAGCACGTTCGCCGCGGAGGGCATGCAGATTGCCGCCGGCGTGCCTCTGGCCTGCGACGAACCCGAGGGGTTCCGTACCTTCCGTCTGGGGCTGTTCGGGCTCGACAAGCTTTATGACGTGGCAGGCACACAGGCGCGGCTGAAGGCCGTTCTGGACAAGGTTCTCTGACGCGCGGGGCGCGCGCGCGGGGCTCAGCCCCGCGCCCCGAGCCCTAGCTGCATCAGTGTCTTGCGCACCGGTCCGAGCGAATAGATCGCATCGAGCCCCGCCGCGCGCGCGTCGCGCAGGGGCCGGGATCGCGCCATCGAAGCGCGGTTGAGCATGTCGATCCCCGTCACGCGGAGGGATACCTCGGGGTGGCGGCGACGATGGTAGGTTTCGAGCATGTCTGCATCCCCGAGCCGCGCCGGGGCCTCGCGGGCCAGATCGAGCAGCACGCGGATGTCGCCAAGCGACATGTTCAGCCCTTGCGCCCCGATCGGCGGCACCACATGCGCCGCCTCGGCGATCAGGGCGATACGCTCCGACCACATCTGCGCGGCGATCTGGCTGATGATGGGCCATGTTGTCCGCCGCGAGGCCAGCGTCAGCGGCCCCAGCAATTCGCAGGACCGATCGTTCATCGCCGCCTCGAACTCGGCCACGGGCAGGTTGGCAAGGCGCAGCGCCTCGCGCCCCTCCTCCATCCAGACGATGGCCGAGGACGGGCGCCCCTCGTGGTCGGGCAGCGGCACGAGGGTGAAGGGGCCGCCGCTGCGGTGTATCTCGGTCGAGACGTTGTCGTGGGGGACCGGGTGGGTCACGGCGAAGGCCAGCGCCTTTTGTCCGTACCGGGTGGTATGAACGTCAAGCCCGGCGGCCTGACGCATGGGCGACGCGCGCCCGTCGGCGGCGATCACGAGGCGCGCGCGCACGCGGGTTCCGTCGCTCAGCCCGACGCGCGCTTCGTTGGTGCGGGTAAAGAGTGTCTCGGCGCTCACGCCGGGCCGGAAATCCACCGTATTCAGCGCGTCCAGACGCGCCACCATCTCCCGCCGCAGGAGCCAATTGGGCAGGTTCCAGCCGAAGGGCCCGTCCGAGATGTCGCTGGCCTCGAACTCCTTGACGACGCGCGGCACGGCGCTTTCGCCACCCGCGTCCACGATCCGCATCACGTGTAGCGGCGCCGCGTGCGAGTCCAGCCGCGGCCAGAGTCCGACCCTGTCCAGCAGATCACGCGAGGGCCGGAGGAACGCCGTCGTGCGCAGATCCGCGCCCTCGGCCGCCCGCTCGGTGACCGGCATCGCGGGGTCCACGCAAATGACGGTAAAACCCGCCCAGCCGAAAGCCGCGGCGGCAGTCAGGCCGGCAACCCCGCCCCCGGAAACAAGAATGTCGCAATCCGTGCTCGGCACCCGTCACATCCCTTTACAAGGCCCGCCCGGCATTGGGTCAGCCCCGTGAAACCGCGATCAACAACCCCCAGATCACCGGCACGGTGGCCAGCGCCGGGATATAGAGGCCCGGCACACCCCAGAGCGCGATACTGGCGCCCCAGCCGGCCACGAACAACAGCACGCCCAGAATGATCGGCCACGCCGCGACGTCCTTGGCCGGCTCGTCATGGGGGGTGTGCGCGTTTTCCGTCGGGTTATGTTCCGCGCTTGTCATCAACCGTCCTGTTCTTATGTCTTCGTCGCGCCAAATATCACCGCCATCGCGTTTTGAAAGGCGCATTTCGCCGCAGGACAGCGATGTCAGACAGGCCGCGACAGAAAGCCGCCCAGATCATCGGTATGGTGGTGGATATGCGCGGCATCGTGCCGTTCGGGCGCGACATGGACGGTGCGCATGTCCAATGCATGCGGTTCGGCGATGTTGCGCGGCTCGTCCCCGAACATGGCCGCGCGGCAGGGGGCCAGCCCGTCGCGCGACAGCACGGCGTCGAATGCCGCGCGCTCGGGCTTGGGCCTGTACCCGGCATGTTCCACGCCGTAGAGCGCATCGAACAACCCGCCGAGGCCAAGTTTCTCGACCGCCCGGGCGGCATAGGGGGCCGAGCCGTTGGTATAGACGCTCTTGCGGCCCGGCAGCGCACGGATGCGATCGACAAGCCATGCGTCAGGCTCCAGCGCGTCGAGCGAAAATCCCGATGGATCAGGCAACGGCGTGATGGTCGCCTTCGTCATCTGGCATATACCTTTCTCTTCGGGAATTGACGGCGACTCGACTCCGCCATGATATACCGCCCTCATGGGCCATCACCGCCTTTTAGGTATATCTCGATCAGGCCGCCGCCACGATCGCTGGAAAGCGTTAACGACTTTCTCACATATCCGAAAACAAAAGCCCCAAAAAGTTACCAAAGATACCCCCGGTAAGACCTATGACAGGTTCGACGAAGCCGGCCCCGTCAAAGAAGTTGGTCAGGCACATCCCCTTAAACTGGAGTACAACATGCCTATCATGAAGCAGATTAAATCGCTGGCGGCAGCGACCCTTGTTACCACCCTGTCCATGGCCGGGTCCGCGTGGGCGCAGGATTACAGCGCACATCAAAATTTCCATGCGCACACCAAGAAATGCACCGAAATCAATCTTGGCTTGTTCAAGAAACATGTTTGCAGCCCCGACGTTGATATCGCGGGAACGGTGTACGAAAAGGCCGAATTTTCCCCGGATCCCAAGGCAGAGGTGCGTCTGAAGATCACCCACCCGTTCAGCCTTGATACCGGGTATCAAGGCGTTTCGAGCAACGGATGCGTTCCCCAGGAGGGCGTTAATTACTTCGGTCAGGGCGTTTCGATCTGCACCTATGTCAAGGACGTTCATGTTGAGAATGACCATATAAAATTCGACATGCGCCAGTCCGCCAAACTCTCGATCGGGATCCCGCATGTCAAAACCTGGAGCGTGGAACTATCGCTCTGGCATCACAACTTCGATCTGAAAAAATAAGCCTTTCCTAAGAGCTTGGGGGCGCCCGGTGCGCGCCCAAGTTCCGGGTTGTTCACGGTATGATCGTATGACGCGGGGCACGAGGTGAAAAAAAGTATGAAAGCAATGTATGTTCTAGCTTTGATTGGCGCCGCGGGGTGTTCCAACGAGGCTGATGTCTATCATCAAGCGGACAGCGAGATTCCATCCGGGATCAAGTTAATGTCGTCCACGGCCCAGCTGGTGGTGAATAACGGGGATGGCACGGTCTGTTACGGGCCACCGGCAGATGCGACCATCGATCTCACCGGTAGTGCTTCTTCGAAAGGTCTAAAGATCGGGGTCGGTGACGACGAGATACCCCTTGGCGGGCGGAACCCAAACGTCCTGCTGACACGGGACCTCCTGTTTCAGGCCTGTCTTGCCGAGGCAAGGATGGGTTTGACGAAGGCTGAGCGGAAAAAGCTGTTCAGCGAAGTGCTCAAGGTCGTGACGGATGTGAACGCGCAGAGCTTGGAAGGGGAGAGTATCTCGTCGGATTCGGACAGCGGGTCGCAGGTGATCCCGGGACAAATGGTGACTGGGTCCACGTCCACGAGCAGCACCGGCAGCAGTTCGGGTTCAGGCGACGACGGTTTTTGACCGCTTGCGCCTAAGGTCATTCGGGCGTCTGGCAGTTATCGATGGCGCCAACGGCGGCGGAGCCCGTCCCGTGCTGGCCCGAGGGCTATACGCCCAGCTTCACCGGTGCGTCGCGCTTCTTGTCGGGTGCCCCCAGAAGACACCACGGTCTTGTTGCCGGTTGTCTCGTACTGTTCATTGCGGACATTTTTGAACAAGTGATTTGATCAGGCCTCGCATGTTGTACGGCTGCCCTCCGTACGCGATCAGAGCGGCGCATTGTGGCGCGGCAAGCGCCACCCCGGGCGGGCGGTAGCGCCCGACCCTGACGCCGTGATTGACGCCTGGGATGCAGGAAAGCACCGAGGCGACGAGCGCCGCCGAAAAGCCACCGTATGTTGCTGGCCAAGACGCCTACAGCGCTGGCGCGCCGATCGACGCCACCCCCCCGCAAGGAAGAGATACTCTACGCCGACCGCTACCCCGGGCCGCGGGAATGCTGGCGGCATGGATGGCTTCATGCCAAGGCGCGGTGCGAACACGTTCACCGGCCGAACGGGGCGGCGAGCTGAAGATGGCGCGCGGTCGAAACATTCTGACAGCGGGACAGATGCGCAAGGCGCGACCGGGCCGGCAGCAGGACGGCGGCGGCATGAACGTCCTTCGTGAAACGACAGGGCGATGGGGCCCAGTTCAAGTAGTCCGAACTGACGGCGGGAGTGGGTTGGCCCCAAGTGCCCGACCCGGCGTTGGAAGGCAGCCCCATCGCACCAGATGCTAAATCAGCCCGGTCAGGGCGTCAATGATGCGCCGACGCAGCTACCGCCTCGTCCGGGCCAGCGCGGCGAAATTTGCCTGCCTCTGAACACCTTCGCACGGAAAGGCGCCGGCTCAACCTTGCCGGCAAGGGCCTGCCGAGGTGACCCCGGCAGGCAAATCGTTGGCATTTTCCAGCCCTTGGCAGCAAGTTTTCCCGTCACGAGACACGCGGTGCAGTCCACCCCCGCTCCGGCCGGTAGCGGGCCGCGATGCACCCATCCTCGAGCGCGAACAGGTGGAGCCAGCCGCTATCGAAAAGCGCGCGCACCGGCGCATTCCGGTCCAGGACCGCGCTTATCGCGTCCTGCGGCGCCTCGACGAGCACGGACAGCCTCAGTGGCTCGTGGACGAGCTTCGCGCCATCATGCAGCGCCTGCCATGGCAGACCGGGGCGCAGCACCCCCCCGTTTCCCTGCACCACGCCGATCCCGCTCGTGACGTTGTGAATCAACTTGTTGCCGCCGCCGAAGACATCCGGGGCAACCGACGACCCGTAATATTGCAGGTTGATCCAGCTTGCGACCACCACGGGTGCAGTCAGGATCAATTCAAGGACCGAGAAATCATCGTCCTGGCGCCAATCATAGCTGTGCAGGAAGCTGCGACCGTGCAGTTTCACCCCGTCCGTCCGCGCCCGCGGCCCGGCAATGAAGGACGCGCACCCCGCGAGGCCCCATTCCGGGCGCACCTCCGCCCAGTCCCGCGCGCGCCGGTCCATGCGGGCGGGCTGCGCGCCCGGCAGCCGTTCGGCCCGCTCGGCCGATACGGCTTTGCCCGCCCTCGCCAGCAGGTCGCGCGCCTTTTCCAGCTCGCGCGCGTGATCATGCACGCAGCTATCAGCGAAAAGTGAAACATCATCGGTCGTGGTATCGTGCAACCCGGCCACGAAAAGCGTGTCGTCCGGAAGCTGCACGCCGTGATCCCCGAGATTCGCGCGCGTTTCGGGGTCATTCAAGAGCGATGCAAGCAGCCGCGCGGATACTTCGCCTGTATGCCCGCCGCATGCGCCACACTGGTAGGCGCTTTCATGCGGATTGTTCGTCACAGACGCACCGTGGCCCAGCAGGAGAACGAGCCGCGCATGATCTTGCGTCAGGCTCATGGCCTTGAGGACCTTTGCGGCAAGCTCCGCTTTCTCTTCCGGCGAAAGGGCTTTCTCGAACCTTGGCGCGGTCCCCGCCCGTTTCTCGGACGGGCCCGCCCCGAGCGCGTCGCGGACAAGTTTGACCCCGTAGACCGGGCCCGCCGCTTCGATGAACGCGAAAGAGGACACGGCGGCCTGCCTGAAACGGCCCCAGGCTCTGACGGCACGCGCCTTGATACGTGCCGCATGCTCAAGTTCCGGGTCGCCTTGGCTGGACGCGCGCGCCGCGGGGGTCAGAAGCACGGGCAAGTGCGCCTCCAGCAGGTCCGATGCATGGGCCCTATGCTCGACCGGAAGCCCGAAGAAACCCGCAAAACCGATCGTTTCGACCTCGGGGTCCATTTTTTCGAGCGCCTGCCTGAAAACCTCTGAACGGACATCAATACAGAAGGCCGCCTGGATCGCAGGCCGGGTTCTTTTCGGCTGTGATGCCACGAGGGAATTCGACAGGTCACGCTGATAGGCACGCTCGCGCGCGTCTTGGAGGATCGCGTCGATCACGTCGTCCTGCGTGGGCGCGACCGGCGCCTCGTGCGCCGCGACAGTCGCGGCCCAGTCGTTGGCGACATCGGGAACATGTGCAAGAAGCAGATCTTCCCAGATAATCCGGATGGCCAGCAGATCCGAAAGCGCGTGATCCGTATCGCCGTTCTGTTCGGCTTGCCAGAGCAGCCACCGCGCATGTTGCGCCCATCCCCCGAGATCCATGAACAGCCGGTGAAACGCCGTTTGTCCAGCTCCACCGGCAAGACCGAGGTTGGCGGCGGCGTTCTGGATGGCGCGCTCGGCCGTATCCGGCGCGTCGGTCACGCGCGCGCAGAAGCCCTTCAGCCCGGCGATTTCGGGGGTCAGGTCATGCATCGCCCATTCGCGCCATGCGGCAAAGGCACCGCGGCCGGGCGCGGGCGTCCACAGGGCCTGCCCCCTGTCGAAATGTCCCGCGGCCCACAGCCCGATGCAGCGGCGGATCAGGGCGGGCCAGTCCGTCCCTGTCTTGAGCGCGGCAAGTTCGGCGACCGTCGGCAGGGCTTGCGGCTTAGGGCTTGGTACGTGAAGCTTGGCCTTGAGCGCCGCGAGATCCACAGGCTTGAGCGGTGACGCGCTGTCGAAAAGCGCATCGGCGAGATCACCATCCGTGATCCTGCCCGCTTCGAAAAGGTCCCTGTATTCCTCGCGTGGCATGGTGATCCGCGTGCCGGCGACCCGGGCGAGGCGCGCGGCCGCAACCGCCAAATCCTCGTGCGCTTGCCCCAGAAAGGGGTTCACCGCGACGGTGGCATCAAGGGGAAAGGCCGGCGGCACGGACCGCGCCGCCGCTTCGACGGCTTTGCGAAGCTCGGTCACCTTGGCCGGTTCGATGCGATCATGATTGAGAAACATGTGGTCGTCCTTTCCTTCAGGATTGTTTCACGAACCGCAGACCGCCGATCAGCCGGTCGAGCAACGTGTTGAGGTAGAGCCCGTTCACAAGGTGAACCCGCAGCCCGGCCGTCGCGGGGTGATGCGCCCACAACGGAAAGAGGGACTGCGCCACCGCGACCAGCCCGAACGAAATCAGCGCCACGATGATCATGGCCCATTCGAGCGCACCGGGTGCCGGCGGCGCCGGAAGCTGCCCGCCCCACAGCATGACAGCGATCAGCTGAAACGTGAAATAGCCGAATGCCGCCGCGAGGGAGGCCACGGCCGTCCGCTGTGTCAGCGCCGCGGGCGCGGCATCAGCCAGCCCCTGTGCCACCAGGTAGGCCACGCCGAATATCAATATCGCACCGAGCGCATAGGCCTGCGGGGGTTTCGGCCCGATCACGACCCCGAAGGCGACGGCGACGACGCCGAGCAGCACAAGCGCGAGCGCGAATGCCCGCGCCACCGCTCCCGGACTCGGCGTCGCGACCGGCCCCGGCCGCCGGATCGCCGAAACCGCCCGGACAGCCTTGCCCGAGGCAAGGAAGGCATGCGCCTTGTAAAGCGAATGGGCAACGATATGCAGAAGCGCGATCGGCCAGAGCCCAAGCCCGCACTGGAGAAGCATGAAACCCATCTGGCTGATGGTCGACCATGCAAGCGCCGTCTTGATCGCACTTTGGGTAAGCATCACGACCGCGCCGAAAAGCGCGGTGAAGCCGCCAAGCATGACTAGGACCGCCATCGCGCCGGCGCTCGCTTGCACCACATCCGCCAGCCGTATCAGGAGAAAACCGCCGGAATTGATGATGCCCGCGTGCAGCAGGGCCGAAACCGGCGTCGGCGCCTCCATGACCTCGGTGAGCCAGCCGTGAAGCGGGAACACCGCCGTTTTCATGACCGCCCCCAACATCAGGAGAAACACCGCCGCCTGCCCGACGGGCGAAAGGCCGGATCCCGCCAGGTCGACCAGACGGGCGAAACCAACTGTCCCCAGATCAACGAGGAAAAGCACGGCGGCACCGATCAGGACAACATCACTTGCCCCCCAGATGAGCGTGAACTTGGTTGCCGCCCGGCGCGCTTCGGGCCGGCGGGGGTAGAATAGCAGCAGGGCACGAAGGCAAAGACCGATCGCCATGAAAGCGATCACAAGGACAACGAAACCACCCGAGACGACCAGCAGCGACACCGCGGCCAGCGTTGCCAGCATCAGGCCGTGAAAGACCGCTTCGCGCGGCTCTCCGTCGAGATAGGTCCGCGCGTACCGCATCACGATCCAGCCGACGAACGTCACCAGCAGCAGCATCGTTGCGCTGACCGCATCAAGACGCAGCGAAAGCCACCCCGCGTGGCCGTATGAAAGCGTGGCCGGCCCCACCGCGACCAGATGCACCACGCAAGTGACCGCGATCCCGAGGGCAACCAGCGACACGATCTCGGCGAGACCGCTGCGCCGAGGCGGCCCGCCCACCGGCCGCAACAGGTAATATGCCGCGGCCAGCACGAGCAAGAGAGGCGCCAAGGGCAACATCATCGGTACGTAGAACAAGGGACTTCTCCGTTTCAGGTTGAACTGGAACGGAGATACCGAGCAATTGGCGTTAAAAAAAATATTTATTTTCTCATTTTACGTTCTATAATATCGAATTATGACTGGCCTCAACCTTCACCACCTGCGCCTGTTCCGCGCTGTCGCTCATGACGGGACGCTGACCGGCGCGGCGCGCGCGCTCAATCTTTCGCAGTCGGCACTTTCGACGCAAATCAAGACCCTTGAGGCCTTTCTGGGACAGGACCTGTTCGAACGTCGCGGTCGCAGCCTCGTGCTGACCGAGGCCGGGCGTATCGCGTTGGACCATGCCGAGGCGATTTTCAGGACGGCGGATGACCTTGCCGCAACCTTGCGCGGGGTCGGGGACGGGCGGCGGGCACTGCGGGTCGGTGCGCTGTCGACATTGTCCCGCAACTTCCAGATACAGCTTCTCAGGCCGATGATCGGCCGGCGCGACGTCGAAGTAGTGGTGCGATCCGGCACCCAGCCGGACCTCCTCCGCGATCTAGAGGCGATGTCGCTCGACCTCGTTCTGACCAACCATGCGCCGGCACGGGATGCCGCCAGCCAGTACCTCGTCAAACGCATCGACGCGCAACCTGTCAGCCTTATCGGCACACCTGCGCGCGTCGGCCCCGTGCACCACCGGCCCCTTGCCGATCTCCTGTCGGGCGAGCCGCTTATCCTGCCGACCCCGGAAACCGCGCTGCGTGCGACGTTCGACACCCTGCTTTCCCAATTGAGCGTTTCACCCCAGATCGCCGCGGAGGCCGACGACATGGCGATGCTCAGGCTGTTGGCGCGGGAAGATGCCGGGCTCGCCGTGATACCGCCGATCGTCGTCAAGGACGAGCTCACGTCGGGGACCCTGATCGAAGCGGCCAAGCTCGAGTCCATGGAAGAGACGTTTCTGGCCGTGACGCTGCACCGCAAATTCCCCAATCCACTGGTCGCCGAACTGCTGGGGTGAAGATATCCGCATGGGCGCACGCCTTTCGCCGTGCTTGACGCGAACAAGGCTACCGCCGGTTTGGTCGCACTTTAAAACAGCCGGACATGCGGCGCGTAGATCTGCGCGAGTTTCTTGACCGCCTCTTCGGGGGGCAGCTCCTCGCTTTCGCCGGTGCGGCGGCTTGTCAATTCGACCACGCCGTTCTTCAGCCCGCGCGGCCCGACGGTGATGCGCCAAGGCAGGCCGATCAGGTCCATCGTGGCAAACTTGCCCCCTGCCCTTTCGTCGCGGTCGTCGTACAGCGGCTCCAGCCCGAGCGCCTCGACCGACGTGTAGATTGCCTCGCAGGCCGCGTCGGCGGCGGCGTCACCCTGCTTGAGGTTCACGATCCCCACATGGAACGGGGTCACGCCCTCGGGCCATATGATCCCCTTGTCGTCATGGCTGGCCTCGATGATCGCGCCGACCAGGCGGCTGACACCGATACCATGGCTGCCCATGTGCACCGGCACCGGCTTGCCGTCGCGGCCCTGAACGGTGGCGCCCATAGGTTCGGAATACTTGGTGCCGAAATAGAAAATCTGGCCGACCTCGATGCCGCGGGCATTGCGCCGCCGCGTCTCGGGAACCCGTTCCTTGAACACCGCCTCGTCATGGGTGTCATCTGTCCGGGCATAGCGCGAGGTGAATTCCTCGAGCACGGCCTGGCATTGCGCGACGCTGTCATAATCGATCTCGCGGTCGCCGAAGCGCAGGTCGGTGATCTCGCTGTCATAGAACACTTCGGACTCACCGGTTTCAGCCAGAACAAGGAATTCATGCGTATCGTCCCCGCCGATCGGCCCGCTTTCGGCCCGCATCGGGATCGCCTGAAGCCCCATCCGTTCGTAAGTGCGCAGGTAGCTGACCAGATGGCGGTTGTAGGCGTGCATCGCGTCCTCGCGCGTGAGGTCGAAATTGTACCCGTCCTTCATCAGGAATTCGCGCCCGCGCATCACGCCGAAACGCGGGCGCACCTCGTCGCGGAATTTCCACTGGACCTGATACAGGGTCAGCGGCAGGTCCTTGTAACTACCGACATGCGCACGGAAAATATCCGTCACCAGTTCCTCGGCCGTGGGGGTATAGAGCAGGTCGCGATCGTGGCGGTCCTTCATGCGCAGCATTTCTTCGCCGTAATCATCGTAGCGGCCCGACTCGCGCCACAGGTCTGCCGATTGCAGCACCGGCATCTGGATCGCGATGTGCCCGGCGCGGGCCTGTTCCTCGTGCACGATGTTTTCCAGCTTGCGCAGTACCTTGAAGCCGAGCGGCAGCCAAGAATAGATGCCCGCGCTGGCCTGCTTGATCATCCCCGCGCGCAGCATGAACCTATGGCTGGCGATCTGTGCCTCGGCGGGGGTTTCCTTGAGGACAGGCAGGAAGTAGCGGCTCAGGCGCATGGCGTTCATCCTTCGGTCAGGCTGGTTTTTCCGCGGTCTAAGCGATTAATCGGAAGGGGGCAATCATTGCCCTTTAAATTGTGTTTGACTGTCCAGTCAGCAAAAGACATGCGCGCGTTTCCAGCACGTCGGATGTATTGGCAGGCGCGATTTTACGAACCAGCCCGACAGACCCCGGCAGTCCACGAGACCGATGTCCTTGTCGTTGGATCAGGGCCCGGCGGGCTGTCCGCCGCGCTTGCGGCATGTACCCCGACTTCATCGACGGCAACGGCATACTGATGCTGCCCAAGAACCGTGACAACCCGCTCGTCGCCGGACGGGCCACCGGGAGCGACCGCATCGCGCACACCGCGACACGGAACATGGCGTGCTGCGCGGTGTCCGGACAGGGTGCGGGCGTCGCCGCCGCGCTTTCCCTCCGGCACGCCTGCCCGCTGGACATGGTGAACATCACGGATAGTCAGACGACGCTGGCCCGGCAGGGCGTGCGCCCGCATGAGCCCGGGTGCGGGCAGCACTGACGACCAGCACGATTTTTTCCGGCGCCGGCTTGAAAGCGGCGCCGGCTTCGGCGATGTGTATCAGACACGCACGCAGGGGCACGCATGGCGCTTCCGGTCAGGAAACAGGCGAAATACTGGGGTATCGCGTCTGCGATATTTCTCGTCACGCTCTGGTTCCTCGGGGACGTGATCCTGCCCTTCGTGCTGGGCGGCGCGATCGCCTACTTCCTCGATCCTGTTGCCGACAGGCTGGAGAGGGCGGGCCTGTCCCGCGCGATCGCGCTCGTCGTGATAACGCTCGTGACGGTATGCATCTTCGTGGTCATGGCCCTGATGGTGGTCCCCACCCTCGTCCAACAAACCGTCGCGCTTTTCAACATCGCGCCGAAGCTTTTCAATGACCTGCAAAACTTCCTGACCGAGCGCTTCCCGGACCTCGTCGACGAGAACTCGGCGCTGCGCCGGTCACTGATCGCGGTCGGCGAAACCATCCGCGATCGCGGCGGCCAATTGCTGGAATCCGTGGTCAGTTCCGCCGCCTCGCTGATCAACATGATCGTGCTGTTCGTGATCGTGCCTGTCGTGGCTTTCTACCTGCTCTACGACTGGGACCGCATGATCGCGGAAATCGACGACCTTCTGCCACGTGACCACGCTCCCGTCATCCGTCAGCTGGCGCGCGACATCGACGAGACACTGGCCAGTTTCATCCGCGGCATGGGAACCGTGTGCCTGATCCTCGGCACCTACTATGCCGTCGCGCTCATGATGGCCGGGCTGCAATTCGGGCTGGTGGTCGGCTTCCTCGCGGGCCTGATCACGTTCATCCCCTACGTGGGCGCCGTGGTTGGCGGCGCGCTTGCCGTCGGGCTCGCCCTCTTCCAGTTCTGGGGGGACTGGCTGTCGATCGCGATCGTCGGGGGAATTTTCGTTCTCGGCCAAGTGGCAGAGGGCAATTTCCTGACCCCCAAGCTTGTCGGCAATTCGGTCGGGTTGCATCCGGTCTGGCTGATTTTCGCGTTGTCGGTGTTCGGCGCGTTGTTCGGTTTCGTCGGGATGCTCGTGGCGGTACCGGTGGCGGCGGCGATCGGGGTGCTGGCCCGGTTCGCCATAGGTCAGTACAAGGACAGTCGGCTTTACCGGGGCCTTGTCGCGCGGGATGACGAATGATGCATCAGCAGATGAGCTTTGAGCTGCCGGTGCGCGAAGCACTCGGACGCGAGGATTTTTTCATCTCCCCGGCGAACGCCAACGCGGTGGCGATGATCGAGACCTGGCATCAGTGGCCTGCGCGCAAATTGCTGCTGACCGGACCATCAGGCGCCGGCAAAACACACCTGGCCCATGTCTGGGCAAACCTGTCGGGCGCGCGCATCATCGGCGCGCAGGAACTTCGTGACCTGAGCGTACCGGCCCTGTGTCGTGGCCCCCTGGCCGTTGAGGATTGTGACCGCGTCGCCGGCGACGCGCGGGGTGAGCGCGCGCTTTTCCATCTGCACAACCTGCTGCTGGCCGAAGGGTATGCCTTGCTCCTCACCGCGGAGCGCCCGGCACGCGCATGGGAACTTGCCCTGCCGGACCTGGTCAGTCGCATGCAGGCGATGCCTGTGGTCGCGCTGTCCGCCCCTGATGACGCGTTGCTCAAGGCCGTGCTGATGAAGCTCTTCACTGACAGGCAGATCATGCCGACGCCCGGCACGATCCCGTTCCTTGCCCGCCGGATGGAACGTTCCTTTGACGCCGCGCGCCAGATCGTTGCCGCACTTGACGCGGCTGCCCTGGCCAGCGGCCGCCCCGTCAACCGCAGGCTCGCGGCCGAGGTGCTGGACAATCCGGCGCGATAGGCGCAATCCTTGTCACCCATTCGTTACAACGTCACGCCACAAGGCTTCCATGACCCAGTCCAACTTCCTGAAATCGCCCCTTCCCGAGCCCGTTGACCTAACGGACCTCGACATGTCGGGTCCCGGACGTTTCTACAATCGCGAACTCAGCTGGCTGGGCTTCAACTGGCGCGTTCTCGAAGAGGCCCAGCACGCGCGCCTCCCGTTGCTTGAAAGGCTGCGTTTCCTGTCGATCTCGGCGACCAATCTCGACGAGTTCTACAACGTGCGCGTGGCCGGCCTTCGCGAACTGGCCCATGCGGGCAACACGACACCGGCGGTCGACGGGCTGACCCCCGCAGAGCAACTCGTCAGGATCGACGAGAACGCGCGGCGCCTGCTCGACTCACAGCAGGAAACCTACGAGGCCTTGCGGCGGGAGATGGAAGAAAAGAACATATCCATCCTCGAACGGGACAACCTCACGGCGGAAGACCGCAAGTTCCTGGGCGACGTCTTCATCGACAAGGTTTTTCCGGTGCTATCGCCCCTTGCCATCGATCCGGCGCACCCGTTTCCGTTCATCCCGAATCTCGGCTACTCGCTGGCGCTACAGCTTGAACGAAAATCCGACAAACGCGCCCTTCAGGCGCTGCTGCCGATTCCGCACCAGATCGACCGTTTCGTGACACTCCCCGCGCCGGACGGCGCACATCGTGTCCTGCCGCTCGAAGAATTGTTGCTTATGCACCTGACGAGCCTCTTCCCGGGTTACAGGTGCAAGGCGCACTGCTCGTTCCGCGTCCTGCGTGACAGCGACCTCGAGGTCGAGGAAGAAGCAGAGGACCTCGTGCGGGAATTCGAAGTTGCGCTGAAGCGGCGTCGCCGGGGCGAGGTGGTGCGCATGAAGCTCTCGGCGGGCGCGCCGGCCGCCCTGCGCGAGATGATCATGCGCGAATTGCACGTCGAACCGCACGAGGTCGTCGAGGTCAAGGGGATGATCGGGCTGGCCGACCTCAAGGAACTCGTGCTCGAAGAGCGTCCCGATCTTCTGTGGCCCAGTTTCACGCCGCGCGTCCCCGAGCGGGTGCAGGACCATGACGGCGACATGTTCGCGGCCATTCGACAGAAGGACATGTTGCTGCACCATCCCTACGAGACGTTCGACATGGTCGTGCGTTTTCTTGCACAGGCGGCACGTGACCCGCACGTCGTGGCCATCAAGCAGACGCTATACCGCACCTCCAAGGACTCACCCATCGTCGAGGCACTCTGCGAAGCCGCCGAGGACGGCAAGTCGGTCACGGCCCTCGTCGAGTTGAAAGCCCGTTTCGACGAGGCCGCGAACATCCGCCAGTCACGCCGTCTGGAACGGGCCGGCGCGCACGTGGTTTACGGTTTCATCGACTGGAAGACGCACGCAAAGATTTCGACGGTGGTCCGGCGCGAAGGCGACAGCCTCGTGACCTATACACATTACGGCACGGGCAACTATCATCCGATCACGGCCAAGATTTACACCGACCTCAGCCTGTTCACATGCGATGCCGCGTTGGGGCGCGACGCGACAAAGGTGTTCAATTTCCTCTCGGGTTACGCCGAACCCGAAAAGCTGGAAAACCTCTCGATCTCGCCGATGATGCTTAAATCGCGGCTCATCGAGCTGATCGATGCGGAAATCGCGCACGCCCAAGCCGGCAAGCAGGCGCAGATCTGGGCCAAGATGAACGCGCTCGTGGAACCGGACGTGATCGACGCGCTCTACCGCGCCTCGCAGGCGGGGGTGAAAATCAGCCTCGTCGTCAGGGGCATCTGCGGGCTCCGACCCGGTGTGAAGGGACTGTCAGAAAACATCCGGGTAAAATCCATCGTCGGGCGTTTCCTCGAACATTCGCGCATCGTGTGTTTCGGCAACGGTGGCGGGGTGCCGTCCAAGGGCGCGCGGGTCTTCATCAGTTCCGCGGACTGGATGGGGCGCAACCTGAACCGCCGGGTTGAAACCCTCGTCGAGATCGAGAACGCGACGGTGAAAGCGCAGATCGTCAGCCAGATCATGGCGGCAAACCTCGCCGATGTCGCGCAAAGCTGGGTGATGAAGGCCGATGGCACCTTTACGCGATCGCAGGTTCCCGACGGGGAATTCGCCTTCAACTGCCATCGTTTCTTCATGGAGAACCCGTCCCTGTCCGGGCGCGGCTCGGCCGGGGCCGGCGATGTGCCCAAGCTGACTCATACGGGCGATTGATTCATTCCCGACACTGTCGCATACATGGAACCCGAAGTCGGGTCCGGGGGGACACATGGACGGGACAAACGACACCGCAGAACAGGATTGGGGTCCATTTGGCCGGCCCTTGTTTGACAAACCCTCGGCCCGCGCTGTCAGCCGTGTCGGTGTGGTTGATGTCGGGTCGAACTCGGTCAGGCTCGTGGTGTTCGACGGCGCGGCACGGTCACCGGCCTATTTCTTCAATGAAAAGATCATGTGCGGGCTCGGCGCGGGCATGTCGGAAACGGGACGCCTGAACCCCGATGGACGCGCGCGCGCCCTCGCGGCGCTCAAGCGCTTCAAACTGCTGGGCGACGGCATGGGCACCGGCCCCCTGACGGCGGTCGCGACAGCCGCCGTGCGCGAGGCGGAGGACGGGCCCGACTTTTGCGACGAGGTGATGCAGGCCACGGGCATCAAGCTATGGGTCGTGGACGGCCACGAGGAGGCGCGACTGTCGGCGCAGGGCGTCCTGTTGGGCTGGCCCGGTTCCTACGGGCTCGTCTGCGACATCGGTGGGTCCTCGATGGAACTGGCGGAGATCAACGGCGGCGAGGTCGGGCGACGGCTGACCTCGAACCTCGGCCCGCTCAAGCTGCGCGACATGAAGGGCGGCAAGAAGGCCCGCAAGACATACGTTCGTGAAACGCTCGCACAGATGCGGGAAAGCATCGGCCCGCAAAAAAATCGTCTGTTCCTCGTCGGTGGCTCGTGGCGGGCCATCGCAAAGGTCGACATGGCCCGGCGCGGATACCCGCTGCGGGTGCTGCACGAATATCGCATGAGCCCGGCGGACGTTCGCGACACCGCGAAATTCATCAAGGCTCACGATATCGAGAAAATCCGGCAGGACGCCGGTGTCTCCTCGGCCCGCGTGGCGCTTTTGCCGCAAGCGTCGGAGGTGCTGCGAGAACTCGTCAAGACCTTCAAACCAAGGGACATCGCGATTTCAAGCTACGGCATCCGCGAAGGGCTGCTTTACGAACAGATGCCCCAGAAGCTGCGCGATCGCGACCCGTTGATCGAAGCGTGCCGTTTTGCCGAGGCGAAGGACGCGCGGCTGCCCGGGTTCGGCAAGATCGTGCACGACTTCATATATCCCATTTTCAAGTCCGCCAGCCCGGAATGCAGCCGCCTGATCAAGGCGGCGTGCCTGTTGCACGATGTCAGCTGGCGCGCGCACCCCGACTACCGCGCAGAAGACTGTTTCGACAACGCAACGCGCGCCAATCTCGGCGGTCTGAAACATTCCGAACGCATATTTCTCGGGCTTGCGCTCATGCACAGGTATTCGAACAAGCAGAACAGCAGTCGTTTCGATGACCTCAAGCCGCTGCTGAGTGAACAACAGGCCCGTCAGGCCGAGGTTCTTGGCAAGGCGATGCGGTTCGCCGCCATGCTCTGGCTGCGTGAAGACGCCAACCTTGGAGAAATACGCTGGTTTCCCAAGAAGAAGGTGCTGGAGCTGCGCCTGTCCAAGGCGGCGCGCGACCTTTTCGGCGAAGTGGCCGAAGCGCGTTTCCTGTCTCTCGCGCAGTCACTCTCGGCCACGCCGGTCATCAAGCGGTAGCGCGCGGCCGTTCAGATCTCGATCTCGTCCTCCGGCGGCTCCTGCACCGTATCGGGCACCTTCTTGCGCAGGATTATGTCACCGTTTGGCAGCATTTCCGGCGGGTGGTAATTGCTCAGGTTCTCGACCTTGCCGAGTATGTCGGCCAAGGCCGGGCCCATTTCACGCACGAATTCACGCAGTTTGGGCTCCACGCCTTCGGCCAGCCCGCGCAGATCATCCATTGCCGGCTCCATCTCGCGCATGATGCCTTCCATGAACAGTCTTGCGCCCTCCTCCATCAGGGACAGGCCGTTGTCTTTGCCATCGTCCTCGGCATGGATCGGCATGGCTGGCAGGCACATTATCGCGGCGATCAGGAAAATCTGTCTCATGGTCGGAATATAGGGGCGCCGTGTGCCATTGTAAGATCAGATGTCGATATCGAGCGTCACCGGGAAGTGATCGGACGCGTCAAGCAGGGCATCGCGCAGTTCGGGGTACCGCCAGCACCCCGGATCGTCGAAAGGATGCCAGATCCGCCATCTCGGATCACGGGCCATCAGATCGGGCGATATCATGATGTAATCCAGAAGCGCCTGAAGATATCGACGTTCGCTCGTCAGGTAAAAACGGGCTGTTGCGCGCAACGGGCCGATCCGCTGTTTTACCGCGTCATGAGCGTGCGGGTCATGAAGCCTGAGCAGCGCCGGCGCATCCGCGCCCATTATGATCTCGACCGATGAACGCCCGAACAGGTCCTCGTATTCATCAAGGCCCGGCCCGTCATTGAGATCGCCGAGCAATATCAACGGATCCCCGGCCTCCAGATGCGCTTCCACGCGTTGGCGCAGCCAGACAGCCTGTGCCTGCTGCTTGCGCCGGTTACTGATAGCCATGCGCATGATCTGGTCCCGGGTTTCCGCCCCGTGCGGCGCCTTGGACTTCAGATGGGCACCGATCATGCGGAACCGGAACCCCGACGCCGTTTCCGCCGCGAGCTCGAAAGGCGGCTTCGAGAAGGTGATCGAATCCTTTTTCGCATCAATATCCAGATCAATGCGAAACTGGCGGTCGAAACGCGGAACGTCGCCATGTCCGTCACCGCCAGCCGACAGCGCCCCCTGCGGATCGTGCCGTACCCGAAGCGCATCCGGGTCGTACAAAAGCGCGATTTCCTGCTGGGTGCCGTTCTCGAAACCGACGACGGCCCGGCGCGCCCTGAGTTGCATGACACGCGCGAAATTTTCCAGCGCCAACACCGTGGCGCTTTTGCCGCCGGGGTCGGGCGCCTCGATGATCATGACCGCGTCAGCGTCGATCGCGGTCAAGACAATGCCGAGAGCAGCCAATTGATCCGACCGCGTCACGTCGTGTCGGGCTGACTTTTCCCCGTCATCCAGAAGATTGCCGTCCACGTCGAAAAGCGCGTTGAACCATTCCACGTTGTAGGTGGCGATGCGCATCGTCAGGCCGCCTCCTTGCTGATCTCCTCCCACGCGCGGTTGATGTCAACGATGCGTTTCTCGGCCATCTTGACGGCTTCCTCCGGGACCCCGCGCGCCACCATGCTGTCGGGGTGTGTTTCACGCACCAGTTTGCGCCATCGCTTGCGGATCTCGTCGAGGGGCATGTCCGGCGTCACGCCGAGCACGGCATACGGATCAGGATGCGCATCCGGCACGAAACGGCACCGCAACCCCTTGAAACGGGCCTCGCCGATCCCGAATATCTCGGCCACACGGGCCAGGAAGTCGTTTTCCTTGGGGTGATAGACGCCATCGGCCATCGCGATATGAAAAAGACCTTCCATAAGGTCGTTCAGCGTACCCGCCTCGTCACCGAACATCTTGCGGATCCTGCGGGCGTATTCCTCGTAACCTGCCACGTCCTGCCGCGCGAGGTTGAAGACGCGCGCGGCGCCCGGCTCGTCCTCGGGTGCGATATGGAATACTTCGCGGAACGCCGAAACCTCGTCTTTCGTTACCAGCCCGTCGGCCTTGGCCATCTTGGCACTGAGCGCGATCACCGCGATCGTGAACGCGACGCTGCGTTCGGGTGGCGCACGCAAACGGTCGAATATCTCCGTCAGCGACTCGCCCTTGGCAAGGGCTGACACGGCGTCCGCAATGCGTTTCCAGATGGACATGGTTCAACCCTACCGGCTTTCTCACCCGCTGTCAGCGCGACGGCCGCGGAAACGTCCGCGTCAGGATCGGATCAAGCAGTCGATTCCTCGCGCCGCCTGCCTTACCTGCCCCGTGCTGTCAAAGCATTTATGGCGGTTAAGCCTGATCGCGTCTCGCGCCTGATCCGGACCATCCGCGTTCACGCCCCCGCAACTGCACGGCAGAACGGGTTCCGGACAGCCACGAACACAGGCGATTCCAGAAGCAGGTCCGGCGGGTTTTCAGGCCAGCAGCCTTGTCCCGTCCGGCGTTTCGATCTCGGCGCCCAAGCGCGCGGGCCCAGACCGGAAGACAATCCGGTCATCAACGAGGACCGTCGACAGCGCGTCGGCAAGCGCGCACACCTCCGGGTGGGAGACCGTGAGCCGGGTCAGCCTGCACCCCGAGCCGGGCAGGATCTGTGCGGGCGTCGGCGTGCACTCCCACTGCATCAACGCCGGGAACATGTTGTCAAAAGGCAGTATCCCGTTCCGCGGCACCGCCATGCGCCAATTCAGATCCCCGCGCGACAGCGCCACGGCGGTACCTGCCGCCGGAAAGCGGCTTATCATCGCGTCAAGATCATTCGTACGGCAAATCCAGTTGGCCAGGCGCGGCGGCCCCTTGAAGCGATCAAGATCGAACCACCGCGCACCTTCCGGCGGGCCCGGCACGGACGCGTCGATCGCGATCACCTCGAGATAGAGACCGTCCGCCAAGCCGAGCAGACGGTTGTGTGTGCCGAACCGCGGATGAACGCCCCCGGGCAGCAAGGGGACGCCAAGCCGTGACTCGGCAACATCGCCCCCCTCTTCAAGGGTCTCGGCAGCAAGGGCAATATGATCAAGTTGCAGCATCGAGCGGCCATGGGTCGGCAGGGTTGCGTTAAAGACTTACAGCGCGGGTCAGGCTTTTGGCACCGTGATCGGGATTGGCATCAACCGCTGCCATACGCCGCGGCCGACGCGAGCGCCCACAAGGCAACGAGCATCGTGGGGGCGAAGGTGGCAGCGCGGCCGAGATCTCGCAGGGGGCGCGACAGATATGCACCCAGCCAGTGACCAAGACTGGAAATCACGAACCCGACACCGAGCACCGTGATCGCACCCGGCCCCGCCGACCCCAGCAGGACGGCCGCGCCTGGCCAGATGCACAAGGCCAGCACGAGCTGTAGCACCGTCACGTCAAGGACGTGCCGATCGATACGCCACTGTCGGCCGGCACGCTGGCGCCAGCCGATCCGAGCCACCATCAGCGCAAGCACGAGCCCCGGAGCGAGGAAAGCCGTCATGACCGTCGGCATCAGCGTGAACACCGGCAAGGTAACAAAGCGGGCAGCGCCCCACAAAAGCGCGACGCTCCACAGCAAGGACAATGAGATGATGATCAGGCCGGCCCTGCCCCGTGGCATGTCGGATCCTCCTCGCGAGTCGTTTCCACGTTCGGCGGCATGGCCTGCCCGGTCACCATCCCGCGCGCTTCAGGACCGTGCCTGCCTGATCAGCTTCAGGATGTCCTGTGCCGCGTCCGGGATATTGGTCCCCGGCCCGAAAATCGCCTTCACCCCGGCTTCCTCGAGGAAAGCATAGTCCTGTTGCGGAATGACCCCGCCGCAGATCACGATGATGTCATCGGCATCCTTGTTTCGCAACGCCTCGATGAGCTTGGGGGCCAGCGTCTTGTGACCGGCTGCCTGGCTGGAGATACCGATGACGTGGACGTCATTGTCGATGGCATCCTGCGCGGCCTCTTCCGGGGTCTGGAACAGCGGGCCGACATCCACGTCGAAACCGATATCGGCAAACGCCGTCGCGATCACCTTGGCCCCCCTGTCGTGCCCGTCCTGTCCCATCTTCACGACCAGCATCCGCGGGCGACGCCCCTCGGCTTCGGCAAATTCCTCGACGGAATGCTGGATGGCCGCGAAGCCCTCATCGCCCTCGTAGGCCTTGCCGTATACACCGGCCAGGGTCTTGACCTCGGCGCTGTGCCGGCCGAATTCGTTTTCCATCGCCATGCTGATTTCCCCCACCGATGCACGCGCCCGCGCGGCGTTGACCGCCGCTTCCAAAAGGTTGCCGCCCTCTCTCGCGCGGCGGCCCAGCTCATCCAGCATCGCCTGGCACTGGCCATCGTCCCGGGCGGCGCGGATTTTCTGCAGGCGCTCAACCTGGGAATTGAGAACGGCGGTATTGTCGATGTCCAAAAGATCGATCGGGTCTTCCTTGTCACGACGGTACTTGTTGACGCCCACGATGACCTCGTCACCGCGATCAATCATCGCCTGCCGCGTCGCGGCACTTTCCTCGATCCTCAGCTTGGGCATACCGCTGGCCACGGCCTTGGTCATCCCGCCCATTTCGTCGACTTCCTTAATAAGCTCCCATGCTTTTTCAGCCAGATCATGCGTGAGCTTCTCGACGTAATAGGAGCCGGCGAGCGGATCGACCACGTTGGTCACGCCGGTTTCCTCCTGCAGGATCAGCTGGGTGTTCCGCGCGATGCGGGCGCTGAAATCGGTGGGCAGCGCCATCGCCTCGTCGAGGGCGTTGGTATGCAGTGACTGTGTGCCGCCCAGAACCGCACTCATCGCTTCGTAGGCCGTGCGCACCACGTTGTTGTAGGGGTCCTGTTCCTGCAGGCTCACGCCACTGGTCTGGCAATGCGTGCGCAACATCTTGGACTTGTCGTTCTGTGCGCCGAACTCGGTCATGATGCGATGCCAGAGCAGCCGCGCGGCGCGAAGCTTGGCCGCCTCCATAAAGAAGTTCATGCCGATGGCGAAGAAGAAAGACAGCCGCGGCGCGAAGCTGTCCACGTCCATGCCCGCCGCGATCGCCGCCTTCACGTATTCCTTGCCATCGGCGAGGGTGTAGGCCAGCTCCTGCACGAGGTTCGCGCCCGCCTCCTGCATGTGGTAGCCCGAGATCGAGATCGAGTTGAAACGCGGCATCTCGGTCGAGGTGTATTCGATGATGTCGCTGACGATCCGCATGGAGGGTTCGGGCGGATATATATAGGTGTTGCGAACCATGAACTCCTTGAGGATATCGTTCTGGATCGTGCCGGACAGGTCCGACAGGGCAACGCCCTGCTCCTCCCCGGCCACGATGTAGCTGGCCAGTACAGGTATCACGGCGCCGTTCATCGTCATGCTGACAGACACCTTGTCGAGCGGAATGCCGTCGAAAAGGATCTTCATGTCCTCGACGCTGTCGATGGCAACGCCCGCCTTGCCCACGTCGCCCACGACTCGGGGATGGTCGCTGTCATAGCCGCGGTGCGTGGCCAGGTCGAAGGCAACCGATACGCCCTGCTGCCCGGCAGCCAGGTTGCGGCGGTAGAAGGCGTTCGACTCCTCGGCCGTCGAGAAACCGGCATATTGCCGTATCGTCCAGGGCCGGCCGGCATACATCGTTGCCCGTGGCCCGCGCGTGAATGGCGCCGCGCCGGGGATCGAGCCCAGATGGTCGAGTTCCGCGACATCCTCCTCGGTGTAAAGCGGCTCGATCTCGATGCCCTCGAGGGTTTGCCACGTCAGATCGGACAGGGACCGTCCCTTGAGTTCCTTTTCCGCGATCTTACGCCAGTCTTCTTTCTTCGATGCCATTTGGCTGTCCTCTTTTCGTCTGGCCGGCGGGCGGATGTTTCCCCGCGCTCACCGGTCCGGTTTCCTCTACAAAGGTGGCCAGGCCGTCAGCCCCGCCCCGAAGCCAGAACAGATCGTCGGCATACGCCTCGCGAAGGCAATCCGCCTGTTCGCGCGTGAAAGGCATCCACCTGCCCTCCTGCGCGGGCAGGCACGCGGGATCGTCACCGCGATCGCTCAGTATCTTGCGCAGTTGGCCAAGGCTCGGGGCGCGGTTGACCCACTCCCGCGCGTGACGTCTCGGTGGCGTTGCAAGGCCGGTCATCATCGCCAGTTTGACTTCGGGCCGCGATCCGAAGGTTTCATAAGGCACGACGACGATCTCGGCTGCCGGCAGAGCGCACGCGATGTCGGCGATCACGTCACGCCAGTGCCTGTTCGCGGTCGCCAGCCGGTCCAGCTCCCCGTGCCGCGGCACATGATGCCCGCGCCCGACACTGTACGCCAATGCGGAGCTCCAGTAGCTGTCGTGACACCGGATCGACAGAACGATCCGCACAACACGCCCGGAGAAGGCCGCGCCAAATCTTGCCATCCGCTCACCGACATCCGGATAAAGCCTGTTGATTTTGAGGTTGCGCCTGCACGCGCCGATCATGTTCTCGTCGCTGACGATCAATTGGCGGATGCCGTCACGTGCCAGTTCAGCGAGGTTCAGGCCGATACGGCCCTGCGCGCGGTCCAGTTGCACGCCGGGAGGGCGGCGCCCGGGCACGGGGACAACCCCGGTGAGAAGCCCGTCACGTGTCCGCCATGGACCCCAGAAGCCGATCCCCGTGGCGGCGAGTCTTTGCGCGTTCTCTCGAAGGTAAAACTGGAACCCGGTCGAGGCTGTCCGATGCGCTCCAAGATGCAGGATGATTTCCATGTCGTCACGCGCCTTTCGCTCTTGCGCCGCACCATGCGGCGGATGGGCCATGCGGATCATGCTGCACCCGAAAGCTGACGAAGGAATTAAGGTTAAAATTTTCAGAGGCCCCACGCGAACAGACTTCGCAAATCGGTCGAACACGCCTATATCTTGCCGCACAGGAGGCACCATGCGAATTCTAATTTCCCTTGTTTTACTGCTGTTTGCGCCACTACCGGCCATCGCGCAAGACGCGGCGGCATCCGATGAGCCGTACATTCCGGCTCTGATCCGGAAGGCAGGTGAGTCGCAATTGAACGACTTTCTGTGGCAATACCGGCCATTGATCGTCTTCGCCGACAGCGCCTCGGACCCGAGGTTCATCCGACAGATGGAATTCATCACCGACCGGCCCGAGCCCCTGGCAGCGCGCGATGTCATCGTGCTGACCGATACCGACCCGGCCGCAAACAACCCGTTGCGCACCGAACTGCGCCCCCGGGGGTTCATGCTGGTCCTGATCGGCAAGAACGGTGAAAAATACCTGCGCAAACCGTTCCCGTGGGATGTTCGTGAAATCACCCGGACGATCGACAAACTGCCGACGCGACAGCGCGAGATGCGCGAGCAGCAGGGCGGCAGCTGACCGGCCGCCGCCATCACGACGCTCCCCTCGCCGTGACGAGGACACCTGTGGCACGATCAAGCAGCATCAGAGTATGGTGTCGGCTGTCATACGCCAAAACGGTGGCCGGGTTCTGCAACGCGTAGCGGAACGCACTTTCCGTGATGCCTTCCATGCAGCGTCGCGCCTCAAGCGCCGTACGACGGATTGTCATTCCGGCTGGCCGGTCCGCAGTCACCAGGTCAATCAGGGCCGCATCCGGAGACCGCGCCGGGTCATCCAGCGCCGCCACGCCATGTCGCTCAAGATCGTGCAACAGGCGCGCCATGTCCGACGTCACCGGCAACGCGCTTTTCATCCGCGTCCCGCGCAGGCGGTAGGTTGCGGCCGCACAGTCGTGCTGGGCGCTGAATTCCACCGAGTCACCGATCATGAACCACTGGGCAAGCCGCGCGCGAAGCGCGACCTCATCCTCCCGCGCGCAAGCCGACAGAAAGCTCACGCAGGTCAGCGCCATCGGCACCAACCCGCTTCCAACTCGCTGTACGACCGCACCTTGCATCCGCTCACTCGAATTCCATGATCACGTCGTCAACGGCCAGGCTGTCACCGGGGCCGGCATTGATCTTGGTGACCACGGCTTTCCTTTCGGCCCGCAGGATGTTCTCCATCTTCATCGCCTCCACGGTGCACAACGCCTGCCCTTCCTGCACTTCGTCGCCTATCGACACATTGATATCGACGATCAGGCCCGGCATCGGGCAAAGCAGCATCTTGGAGGTATCAGGCGGCAGTTTCTCGGGCATTAACGCGGCCAGTTCGGCCTGCCGGGGTGTGCGCACATGGACCTTGATATCCGCGCCGCGACTGCGGATGCGGAAGCCGCCCGATATCTTGCCGGTCTTGAGTACGACGGGCTGGTTGTCCACGATCACATGGGCAAGCGTGTCGCCGGGCGTCCACGCGCTCGTCACGCGCATCGTCGCACCATCCTCGAATGTGACGGTCGCCCCGTCCTTGTCGGCGGTGACCGTCACCGGGAACGACAAGCCCTGAAGCGTCGCGACCCAGTCATCACCGACGTGACGTTCGTGGTTGTCCATCCGGCCCGAAACGCGGGTACGCCGTATCTCGGCAACGCGGTGCATCGCGGCGCAGCTCGCCGCGATGCGGCGCAAGGCATCCTCGCCCAGTTCCACGCCCTCGAAGCCGTCGGGGTATTCCTCGGAGATGAAGGCGGTTGTCATGTCGCCCGAGACGAACTTGGCGTGATCCATCACCGCGCTCAGGAACGGCAGGTTGTGACCGATCCCTTCGACCTCGAAGGCGTCGAGCGCGTTGCGCATCCCCTCGATGGCCTCGCCCCTTGTATGGCCCCATGTGCAGAGCTTGGCGATCATCGGGTCGTAATACATCGAGATCTCGCCGCCCTCGTAGACGCCGGTGTCGTTGCGCACCACCGCTCCCTCGACATCCAGTTCCGCGGGCGGGCGGTACCGTGTCAGCCGGCCGATGGAGGGCAGGAAGTTGCGATAAGGGTCCTCGGCGTAGAGGCGACTTTCGATCGCCCAGCCGTTGATACTGATATCGTCCTGCGCCAGCTGGAGCTTCTCGCCATACGCCACGCGGATCATCTGCTCCACCAAGTCGACGCCCGTGACCAGTTCCGTGACAGGGTGTTCCACCTGCAGGCGCGTGTTCATTTCAAGGAAATAGAAGTTCTTGTCGCCATCGACGATGAATTCCACCGTGCCGGCGCTGGCGTAATTCACGGCATGGGCCAGCGCGAGGGATTGTTCGCCCATGGCCCGGCGCGTCTGCTCGTCGAGGAAAGGGCTCGGCGCCTCCTCGATGACCTTCTGGTTGCGCCGCTGGATCGAGCATTCCCGCTCGGCAAGGTAAACGCCATTGCCATGACCGTCGCACAGGACCTGGATCTCGATATGGCGCGGTTGCGTGACGAATTTCTCGATGAAGATCCGGTCGTCGCCAAAGCTGCTTGCCGCCTCGTTCTTGGAACTCTGGAACCCTTCGCGCGCGTCGTCGTCGTTCCAAGCGATACGCATGCCCTTGCCACCGCCACCGGCACTGGCCTTGATCATCACCGGATAGCCGATTTCCTGACTGATCTTCACCGCCTCGTCGGCGTCCTCGATCAGGCCCATCACGCCCGGCACGGTGTTGACTTCGGCTTCCTTGGCGATCTTCTTGGAGGTGATCTTGTCGCCCATCGCCTCGATCGCGCCCTTCGGCGGCCCGATGAAGGCGACGCCCGCCGCCTCAAGCGCCTCGGCGAATTTCGGGTTCTCGGACAGGAAACCGTAGCCCGGATGCACCGCCTCCGCCCCGGTCTGCCGGATGGCGTCCATCACCTTGTCGATGACGATGTAGGATTCGTTTGCCGGGGGCGGGCCGATATGCACCGCCTCGTCGGCCATCTGCACATGCAGCGCGTTCCGGTCGGCGTCGGAATAGATCGCCACCGTGCTTATGCCCATCCGCCGGGCTGTCTTGATGACGCGGCAGGCGATTTCGCCGCGGTTGGCGATCAGGATCTTCTTGAACATGTCATGCACCTTCTTTCGGTTCTTGGCCGCGCGGGGCGCTCCCCGGCCCGGCATCGAGACTGCCCCCTGCCCCACGGCACGGGAAAGCAAATGGAACGCGTCCCCGCCACGCCCTCGGGGAACCGGCGGAACGACCGGCCCGGCGGTCATCGTCGCGAGGCCGCGACGTGGGGCGAATGTTGCGTGGAAAGAAAAAGGCGGGCGGCCTTTCACACTTGTCGGAAGACCGCCCGCGAGGGGAAGGGTAATGGAACATATCAGCCGTCGCGACTATCTGGGGGGACGCCCCGCCGGCACTGGGTATCATGCAGACAGATGCGCCAGCACCCAACAGGCGCCGCATCTCGCCGCCCGTATCGGCTGAATCATGCGTATTACGCGCCCCGTCTGGCAGATTGCCGCCAATGAGCGGGACGTGACCAGAACCGCGCGCCGTCATTCCCACAGATCCTCGTTGAACGCGTCGGGAAATGCCGCGCGGGCCGCCGGGACATCAAGGACGAGCAACGACTCGTAACTCTCCGGATCGAACGGGTCCTCGACCGGCAGCACTTCGCGGCCGAAAAGCCAGGACAGGCGCCCGGCATCCAGATTGCCGCGCTCGAACGGCTGATCACCGAAATGCTCCCACAGCGCGCGCACGAAAACGAGGTCGGCGTTGCTGTCCGCCGGCCGCCGATCGCGATAGCGTTCTCGCGCGACCAGCCTGGTCGCACCCTTGGCGTTGGCGCGACGGATGGTGAACTGGAAATCCGTGCCCGGCAGACGGCCGGGAAACCCGCGATGTTTCAGCATGACAGCCGCCCCGCAGGCCGGTCCTGCATGGCCCGAGCGGGCGGGGTGGTGGCTACCCCCCGGATCGTACGCTGGGGGCTGCCCGTACTTGTCGATCGGTTCCGATGCCACGGTGATGGGCTTGCCACAGACGGGCGCTTGCTCGGCTTGCTGCATGCATGCGGTGACACGGGCCGCGACGCCCCTGATGCCGAAGGACGTTTGCTGCTCGCACAAGCCCTCGAACGCGGCAGGCAAATCCTCGCGCTCTGGCCGGGTTTCATGACACAGCAGCCGACGCGGCGGGACCACGCCCCCCAACGGCACGCCACGATGCGTGACGCGAAAGCAACATCATACCAAGACTGCCAGCTTTCAAGATGTTGTACAGCCATCAGAAAGGCTCCCAGATGCAGCGGCCGCCGTCCACGCGAAAGGCCTCGAAAGACTGCGTTACCGCGGGATCGTACTCGCCGAATTCCGCCGCTTTATCGGCCAGTGAAATGACCACCCGCTCCGGCGGCGCGGCCATCGCCGCGACCTCGGGCAACGCCACGTCCCGGCAGAGATACGCCATGTCATCTGCGATGTGGGCAAGCGCCGCCTCGCCCCCCTCGAAGCCGGGCGCCACGAAGCGCAGCCGATACACGCGCCCCTCATCATCCAGCCGCGTTTCATGGAGGCTGGCCTGAAGGCCCGACGGCAAGATCACGGACTCGGACGCGACCGCGATGCCGGACACCGCGAACACCGCGCCGGCGCTTACCGCTGCGACCTCGCCGATCACGCCCTGCATCCTGCGCCCTTGTTCACCGGCCATGGGTATCAAAGCGGAATATTGTCGTGTTTCTTCCACGGCATCTTGCGCTTTTTCTTGCGCAGGGCGGCAAAGGCCCGGCTGACGCGCATCCGCGTGTTGTTCGGCTGGATCACCTCGTCGATAAAGCCGCGTTCCGCCGCGACGAAGGGATTGGCGAAACGGTCCTCGTAATCCTGCGTGCGGGAGGCGATCTTCTCGGCATCGCCGAGTTCGGAGCGATAGAGGATCTCCGTGGCGCCCTTGGCCCCCATCACGGCCACCTCGGAAGTAGGCCACGCATAGTTGAAATCGCCGCGCAGGTGCTTGGACGACATCACCACGTAGGCCCCGCCATACGCCTTGCGCGTGATGACCGTGACCTTCGGCACCGTCGCTTCGCCATAGGCAAAGAGCAATTTCGCCCCGTGCTTGATCACGCCGTTGTGCTCCTGGCTGGTGCCCGGCAGGAATCCCGGCACGTCCACGAATGTCAGGATCGGGATCTCGAACGCGTCACAGAACCGGACGAAGCGCGCGGCCTTGCGCGAGCTGTCGATATCGAGGCATCCCGCCAGCACCATCGGCTGATTGGCCACGACACCCACGGTACGGCCTTCCAGCCTTATGAACCCGGTGATGATGTTCTTGGCGAAATCCTCCTGAATCTCGTAGAAATCCCCCTCGTCCGCCACTTTGACGATCAGCTCCTTCATGTCGTAGGGCATGTTGGGGTTGTCGGGAACAAGCGTGTCGAGGCTAAGATCCTTGCGGCCCGGCTCATCGAAGAAAGGGCGCACCGGCGGCGCTTCCTGGTTGTGGAGCGGCAGGAAATCCACCAGCCGCCGCACCTCGGCCATCGCCTCCACGTCGTTTTCGAAGGCCGCGTCGGCGACCGAACTTTTCTTGGTGTGGGTTCCGGCCCCGCCCAGCTCCTCGGCCGTGACATGCTCGTTCGTGACGGTCTTGACCACGTCGGGGCCCGTCACGAACATGTAGGAGCTGTCCTTGACCATGAAGATGAAGTCCGTCATCGCGGGCGAGTAGACGGCCCCACCGGCACACGGGCCGGTGATCACGCTGATCTGCGGCACCACGCCCGAGGCTTCGATGTTGCGCTGGAAGACCTCGCCATACCCGGCAAGGCTGTCCACGCCTTCCTGGATGCGCGCGCCACCGGAGTCGTTTATCCCGATGATCGGCGCGCCATTCTGCATGGCCATGTCCATGATCTTGCAAATTTTTTGCGCATGGGTGGCGCTCACCGACCCGCCGAGCACGGTGAAATCCTGGCTGAACACGTACACGAGCCGGCCGTTGATCGTGCCCCAGCCCGTGACAACGCCGTCGCCGTAGGGCCGGTTTTGATCCATGCCGAAATCCGTGCAGCGATGCGCGACAAACATGTCGAATTCCTCGAAGCTGCCCTCGTCGAGCAACAGGTCGATGCGTTCGCGGGCCGTAAGCTTACCCTTGGCGTGCTGCGCGTCGATCCGGCGCTGCCCGCCCCCCAGACGGGCCTCTCCCCGGCGGCTCTCGAGCTCCTGCAGAATATCTTTCATGGCGGCTCCTCTCACGGTTTTGGCGGCACCATAGGCAAAACCCCACGATGCAGAAAGAAGAATCCGGCAAATTTGCAAATATCTGGAAACCAATGTCTGTTAACCCGCTAATCCGCAAAACACCGGCGCGGGATGGACTTCCGTGGTGCATGCTCCTACCACTTGCGTCATGCCGTCGCATTCCAGGGTCCGGTTTCTGGACCGCGCCACACCGCCACATGTCGTCACGCTGATCCTGCTGGCCGGGATCTCGGCGCTGGCGATGAACATTTTCCTGCCGTCCCTGCCCGGCATGACCGCGTGGTTCGAGACGGAATACCGGCTCATGCAGTTGTCGGTCGCGCTCTATCTCGGGGTCAACGCGGCGCTGCAGATTCTCATGGGGCCGGTATCGGACAGGTTGGGGCGGCGCCCGGTGATCCTCGGCGGGATGGCCATCTTCCTGCTGGCCACGGTGGGCTGCATCGTGGCCGGCAATGTCTGGGTCTTTCTTTTCTTCCGGATGTGCCAGGCCAGCGTCGTGGTGGCCATGGTGCTCAGCCGTGCCGTGGTGCGCGACATGGTCCCGCAGGACCAGGCCGCCAGCATGATCGGCTATGTCACGATGGGCATGGCCGTGGTGCCCATGATCGGCCCCGCGATCGGCGGCGTGCTGGATGCCGCCTTTGGCTGGCAGGCCAGTTTCTGGCTGCTTTTCGCGCTTGGCGCGCTGGTCACGTGGATGACGTGGGCCGACCTGGGCGAGACCGCGCCGCTGTCGGGCCAGACCTTCGCAGAACAGATCCGGGATTATCCCAAGCTCCTGAAATCGCCACGCTTCTGGGGCTACTCGATGGCCGCGGCCCTGTCGTCGGGATCGTTTTTCGCCTACCTGGGCGGCGCCCCCTTCGTAGGTGACCAGGTATTCGGGCTGAGCCCGGAGGAGCTGGGCGTCTATTTCGGCGCGCCGGCGATCGGTTACTTCCTCGGCAACTTCGTGTCGGGCCGGTTCTCGGTGCGGGTGGGTGTCAACCGCATGGTGTTGTGGGGCGCGACCATCAATGCCGGGGGCATCGCGCTGAACCTGACGCTGTTCCAGATGGGCCTCGGCACCCCGATCGGGTTTTTCGGGCTCATGACGTTCATGGGGCTGGGCAACGGCATGACGATCCCCAATGCCACGGCCGGCGCGCTGTCGGTGCGCCCCGAACTGGCCGGCACGGCAAGCGGGCTGTCGGGGGCCATGATGATCGGGGGCGGCGCGGCGCTGTCGGCGCTGGCCGGTACCCTGCTGAGCCCGGGCACCGGCGCGTTTCCGTTGCTGTGGCTGATGGTCGGCACCGCGGCGTCGGGCATTGTCGCCATCGCGCTGGTGATGCGGCGGGAGCGCCGGCTGGCCCGGCCGTGAGCCACGGCAGCGCGGGTTAATCGCCGGCGGGAC
>NZ_JBKOTX010000030.1:0-42522 GCF_047086965.1 Roseovarius halophilus (ex Wu et al. 2025)
CTCGGGGCCGGTGATGTAGGGCAGGGCGGGCGTCGGCGGCGTTCGCGCCACCTCGCGCAGGCGGGCCGCGAAATCGTCATGCGCGCACATCATCTGCCAGCTCAGGACATCGAGCGCCGCGAGGTCCGCCTGTCCCGCCGCCACGGCCCGGGCCGAGCCGCGATGGCTACCGCAGCGCACCGGCTGTCCCAACAGGACACCCCGCGCGCGCGCATAGGTCTGCGGCGCGGCCCAACCGCTTTGCGAAAGCGGCTCGTTGTAGGCGAACCTGGCCTCGGCGAAGTCCTGCAGGCCGCGCGGATCGTCGCGCCGGCAGACAAGGACACTGCAATAATGACCGGGCGGGCAGCCGGCGATCCCGTGGTCGGGCGTCGCGACAAGCTGCATGCGGCCATGAAGGCAGGCGCGGTACGGATAGCCGCAGGTCTGCGACAGCAGAAGATCGGGGCTGCGCCAGTGCGCCCACGGGTCGGTGCCGCGGGCCAGGCTGGCCGGCCCGTGCCCCAGCACGGCCCGTATCCCCTGCCACAACCTGTCGTTTGCCGCGGCCGTCTCGGGACGGTCGTACATCGGCAGGCTGGCGATCATGCGTCGCCCGCGACCCTCTGGCGTGCCCGCGCGCTGTCGCGGTCGTTCACCCCAAGGAAACTGGCGGCCATGCGGATCAGCGAATCCTCGTCGTGGTCCCGCTCGCCATCGGCGAGCGCCACCTGCCACAGCGCCTCGATGACGCCCACGCGCTCGTCATACGGGACGGTTTCCTTGATCGCGTTGGTGAACCGCACCGTGTCGGGCGCCTCGGCCTCCACGCGCTCGGCCTCCGCCCGCAGCTCGGCCGCGCGGTCGTGCGACACGGCGAACCGCGCCATCGCGATCTTCTCGATATGGATGATTTCACCGGCGGCATAGTAGCCGTCGGACTTGGCCAGCCGCACCAGCAGCGACATGAGCGCCAATTGCGCGTCGAGCGCATCAAGCGCGTCGGGCTCGGGCTGGACCAGTTTCTTGAGCAGATCAGAGAGCATGCGAGGAGATATAAACGTGTTCCCGCGCGGGGCCAATCATTAATCGCCGTTTTCCGCCATCGCGCGCGCCGCGTCGCTGTCGGCATGGCTCAGGCCCATTGCCTCGCGCGCCATGTCGATCACGCCCAGCTCCTCGGCATGGGCCTCGGCATCGGCAAGCAGCACTTCCCAAAGCGCCTCCAGGGCACTCACCCGCGATTCGAAACTGACGGTTTCGCGGATGATGTGGCCGAACCGGTCGGTCTCGGGGGCTTGGCGCTCCAGCTTCTCGCAGGTCGCGCGCATCTTCGCGGCCTCGACCGGGCCGACCCCGTTGAGCCGCGCAAGCAACCTGTCGATCCGGCTGATCTCGCTGAAACGGTAGTCGCGATCCGATTTCGCCACCCGCACCATCAGCGCGCCAAGCGCGAGGGCATCGTCAGGCTCGGGCAGGGGCGCGGGCGCCGGTGTTCGGAATGCGTCGAGTATCCGGGTCAGCATGGCACGACCCTAACGGCGGACGTTCGCGCACGCCACGGGTATTTGCCCCGGTCGCCGCGGTCCACGCAAACGTGATCCATGTCGTCACAGGGCCACAATCGTTCCCAATATTCAGCGCTTTTCGCGTGCAGGTTGCGGACCTGTCCCACGCAGACAAACCGGAGCGAAAAGTGACCAGACCCAATTTCGGAACATGCCCGTCCAACGAGCAGGAGGTATCGTTACAGATGCGCCTGCGCGCGCAGGCCCGCCGTTACGACTGGCGCGATGACCCCGAAGCCGATCTCGGCGATATCGTGGCCCGGAAATGCCTCGACCTCGAAACGGCGCTGGCCGTTTTCTTCAACGGTCGGCCCGAACGGTTCAACTACCTGCGCAAGCACGAGGTGCCCGCCGGGGCGCAAGGGGCCGCCCGCGTCCTCGACAACATCTGCCTGCGGGCCAATTCCGGCTTCTACCTCGCGACCGGCGGGGATGCGGAGATCCGGCGATGCCCGCGGCTTGCCGCATGGCTCAATCAACAGGAAAAGGACCGCCGCGACGGGCGCAGCGGGCGCTACATTCTCGATGCGCGCATGATCGCCTTTCTGGCCGCGCAGCCCGCCGGTGCTGACGCGCCGGCCCATGACAGCGTGCCCGATGGCGCCCCGTCTTGGCCGCGCAAGGGAATGCGGGCGGGGATGCGCGCCGGGGACGGCCGGCATTCCGCCGCCGCCCTGCGGGACCGGATGCTGGCGCTGCTGCCCAGCCGCGGCTGACCCCCGCACCGCGCTATCGCGTCAGGATCAGCTTGCCGCCCGAAATCTCGACGCTGCGGAACCGTTGCAGGTAGGTCATGCCCAGAAGCGACCGGTCCAGTTCGCCCGAGTTGACCACCGCGCGCACGTCCTCGTGGGCGATCGGGCCGATCGCGATCCGGTCCAGCCGTACCGGCGCGGTGCGGACCAAGCCGTTGGCGGTGTTGGCGCGGCCCACGTAGCTCAGGGCCGACGTGTCAATACCGGCCCGCTCGGCGTCGCGCTTGTTCAGCACGATCTGGCTGGCCCCCGTATCTACAACGAAGTTTACCGGCGTGCCGTTGACGTCGGCCGACATGTAATAATGCCCGTCCGGCGCACGCGGCAGGACGATGCGCCCCTCCTGTACGCTCAGCGCCTGCCCGGGCGTCACCGTCCGCCGGATGTCGCCCCACAGGCCGACTGCCGCGATGACTCCGACAAATATCAGGGCCCAGACGACCGCCTGTTGCGTGACCTTCCCCCACGACTCCCGGTTCTGCGCGAAGAACCACAGGGCAATCGCGCCGCCAAGCAGCACGAGGTAAAGAAGGCGCGCGGTATCATCTCCGGTCATGGGGCCGATATAGGCGCGGCGGGACGGCTTGGAAAGATCATGACGCCAGCCCGAACCCGCGCAACCCGTCCAGCACGAATTGTACCGCCAGCGCCGCCAGCAACATGCCCAGAAGGCGTGTCACCACCAGAATGCCGGTCCGGCCAAGCGCGCGCTCCAGCAGGCCGGCGGTCAGGAACAGCAGGAAAACCAGAAGCACGACGCTCAGCATCACCGCGATGACCCATGCCAGCCCCTCCAGCCCGGGTTTCTGCCCGGCCAGCAGGATGACCGTGGTGATGGCGCCGGGGCCGCCGATCAGCGGGATGGCCAAGGGGAATATCGACGGATCGTCGCTTTCGTCCTCCTCTTCCTCCTCCACGCGGGTCTCGCGCCGCTTGGTGCGCCGTTCGAACAGCATGTCCAGCGCGGTGATGAACAACAGGATCCCCCCGGCGATGCGAAAGGCCGGCATGGATATGCCGACGAATTCCAATACCGCCTCGCCGAAGGCGGCAAAGACGATCAGGATCAGCGCGGCCGTCACGCAGGCGCGCAGCGCGATTACCCGGCGCCGGGCGGTGCCCATGCCCTGTGTCATCGTCACGAAAAGCGGTGTCATGCCGACGGGGTCGATGATCACGAACAGCGTGACGAAGGCGGTGATCAGGAAAGACGGCTCCATGCGGGCTCCTCGGAGGGCATCACGTGACAGCCCTAGGCGGTCCGCCCGCGCCGCGCAAGCCGCGCGTGAGGCCACCGACGCGACCCCGACGCGATACGCCCGCTTCGCCGCATGCCGCGTCAGGCGGCGCGGCGGAAGGCGGCGCGGCGGACATCATCCCCCGGCCTCTTCAAGCCGTTCGAGCGCGGCCATCCACAGCGTTTCGGCGCGTTCCAGGCCGTCCTCGATCTCGGCGTATTTCTTTTGCCACTCGGCCAGGTCGCCGGGCGCGTCATACAGCGCGGGATCAGCCAGTTTTCCCGCAACGCGATCCCGCATTTCATTCAGTTTTTCAACGCGTTGTTCGCATTTCCTCACGTCCTGCCGCAAGGCCAGAACCGTGTCGCGCGCCGGGCGTTTCGGCTTGGGCTTGGGGGCCGCCGCGGCATCGGGCGCGGCCGTCTTGCGCGCCGGCCTGTCGGCCAGCAGCTTTGCGCGATAGCTCTCCAGATCGCCTTCGTAGGGCGCGACCCGGCCCGCCGTCACCAGCCACAGCCGATCCGCCACCAGCTCCAGCAGGTGCATGTCGTGGCTGACCAGGATTACCGCGCCGGAATAAGCTGTTAGCGCCTCCACCAGTGCCTCGCGGCTCTCGATGTCGAGGTGGTTGGTCGGCTCGTCGAGGATCAGCATGTGCGGCGCGTCCAGCGTGGCCAGCATCAGGCTCAGCCGCGCCTTCTGACCGCCCGACAGGCCGCCGACCGTGGTGTCGGCCTGCTCCGCCCCGATGCCGAAGCCCCCCAGCCGGGCCCGCAGCTTCGCCGGCGCCTCGTCGGGGCGCAGCCGGCGGATGTGGTCCAGCGGTGTCTCGTCCACGCGCAACTCCTCGACCTGGTGCTGCGCGAAATACCCCACGCGCAGCTTCGAGGCGGCGTGAACCCGCCCTTCCATCGCGCCAAGTTTGCCCGCCAATAGCTTGGACAGGGTGGATTTTCCCTCACCATTTCGCCCCAGAAGGGCGATCCGGTCGTCCTGGTCGATCCGCAGGTCCAGCCGGCTCAGAACTGGCATCCCGTCATATCCCACGGCCGCCCCTTCGAGCCGCAGGATGGGCGGCGACAGGGCCTCGGGTTCGGGGAAGCTGAACTTGCGCAACGCGGCTTCCTGCGGGCGGGTCACGGGCTGCATCCGCGCCAGCGCCTTCAGCCGCGCCTGTGCTTGCTTGGCCTTGTCCGCCTTGTAACGGAAGCGGTCCACGTAGGATTGCAGATGCGCCCGCCGCGCTTCCTGTTTCTGCGCTTCCGATTCCGCGGCGGCGACACGCGCCGCGCGGGTTTCGGCGAAGCTGTCATAGCCGCCCTGGTACAAGTGCAGCTTCCTGTCCTCCAGATGAAGGATCGCGCCGACGGCGCGGTTCAGCAAGCCGCGGTCGTGGCTGATGATCAGGACGGTGTGCGGATACCGCGCTAGGTAGCTTTCCAGCCAGAGCGCGCCTTCGAGGTCGAGGTAGTTCGTGGGTTCGTCCAGCAACAGCAGGTCCGGCTGGGCAAAGAGCACGCCCGCCAGCGCCACGCGCATCCGCCAGCCCCCCGAAAAGGCCGAGCAGGGCTGCGCCTGTTCGCTGTCCGAAAAGCCCAGCCCCTTGAGGATACTGGCCGCCCGCGCCTCGGCGCCCCACGCGTCGATATCGGCGAGCCGGGTCTGGATCTCGGCAATCCGGTCGCCATCGGTGGCGGTCGCGGATTCCTCAAGCAATTCAGCGCGTTCCCTATCGGACTTCAATACGGTATCGAGCAGCGACACCTCGTTTCCCGGCACTTCCTGCGCCACGCCGCCGATGCGTGCGCGGGGCGGCAGGATGATCTGACCGGATTCCAGCGCCAGCTCCCCCCGGATCAACCGGAACAGCGTGGTCTTGCCCGTCCCGTTGCGCCCGACGACGCCGACCTTGTGCCCGGTGGGAATGGTGGCCGAGGCATGGTCCAGCAACGGGCGGCCGGCCACGGAATAGGATATGTTGTCAAGGCGTAGCATGGGGCGGGTTTGGCGCAATGCCGCGCCCGGGTCAATCGCGGCTTTTCAAAGCCCGACCCCCGTGCTATCGGAGCCGCGACACAAGGGGCGCGGGCCGGGGCCCGCGTGATTATTCAAGAGGATCAGACCGACATGGCAACCGAACGCACGCTGAGCATCATCAAGCCCGATGCGACGAACCGCAACCTGACCGGCAAGATCAATGCCAAGTTCGAGGAGGCGGGGCTGCGCATCATCGCGCAGAAGCGCATCAAGCTGACCAAGGAACAGGCCGGCGTCTTCTACGAGGTGCACAAGGAACGCCCGTTCTATGACGAACTGTGCGAATTCATGGCAAGCGCCCCGGTCGTTGTGCAGGTGCTCGAAGGCGAGGGCGCCATCGCGAAGAACCGCGAAGTGATGGGCGCGACGAACCCGGCCGACGCGGCGCCCGGCACCATCCGGGCCGAATATGCCGACTCGGTGGGCGAAAACTCGGTCCACGGCTCGGACGCGCCCGAAACGGCCGCGGTCGAGATCGCGTATTTCTTCTCGGGTCTCGAACTGGTCGGCTGACCGCCAGCCGCGTCTCGATGCAGGGTCGGGGCCGTGTCGGGCCGGGCGCGGCCGTTTGCGGTCCGGCCGGGCTCAGATGGCTGCGAAATCGCTGAAGACGCGGCTTGAAACCGTCTTGGGGCCGCTCGGCTTCGGATCGGGTTTGGGTTTGCCCTTCGACGTGTCGGGCGGGTGCTGGGGCTTCGATGGCATCGGTCTGCTCCTCTTGCCAAGGCAGCGCTGCCGGTCAGCGCCCGACAAGCGCCTGTTAACAATTCTTACAGCACCGCATCGAAATGCGGCGAAAATGTGGCGAAAGCCGGCAGCAATCCGACTTTGTCGTGCTGATTTCAACAGTGTAGCTGATTGACCACGGTTACCCCTTGACCCTGGAAACAATCCATCTGGTGCAAGGCATCCGATAGTTGGCTCAGGGCGATTCGGCGGGTGATGAGCCGCGCGGGATCAAGGCGCCCCGCGGCGATCATGTCGAACAGCGCGCCGAACCGGTGCGCCCCGATGCCGCGCGTGCCGTGCAGCGTGATCTGGCGTGCATAGACGAGGTCGAGCAGCGGCAGGGGCGGTGCCGCATGGGCGCCCACGGGCATCCCGATCTGCACGTGCCGGCCCATCTTGCGGAGGCCGCGCAGGGAGTTTTCGAACGTCGTCGTCACGCCCAGACCCTCGACCGACACGTGCGCGCCGCCCGCGGTGATGTCGCGCACGGCCGCGCCCGCATCCGCCACGTCGGCCGCATTCAGCACGGCATCGGCGCCCAGTTGCCGGGCCATGGCCAGCGCCTCGGGGGTGATGTCCACGGCCAGCACCCGCGCGCCGACGGCCGCGCCGATCATGACCGCCGAGAGGCCCACGCCGCCGCAGCCATGCACGGCCAGCCACTCCCCGGGGCGCAGGGCGGCCCTGTCCACCACGCCGCGAAAGGCGGTCGTCAGCCGGCAGCCCATGCTGGCGGCGGTCTCGAAACCGACCGTGTCGGGCAGGGGCACGAGGTTGAAATCGGCGCGCGGCACCGCGACGCGCTCGGCAAAGGCGCCCCAGCCGGTGAAGCCGATCACCTGCTGGCGGTCGCAGATCGTGGGTTCCCCGCCGCGGCAATCGGGGCAATGCCCGCAGCCCAGTATGAACGGCGCCGTCACCCGGTCCGCGGCGCGGAAGCCGTGGCATTCGGGCCCTGTCTCGGCCACCACGCCCGCGAATTCGTGGCCCATCACGTGCGGCAGCGCCACGTCCGGATCGGCGCCCTTCCACGCGTGATGATCCGACCGGCAGACACCGCAGGCGCGGATCTCGATCACCGCGCCGTCGCGCGGGCAGGCCGGGTCGGGCACCGTTTCGACGGGCAGGTTCCCGCCGAACTCGGTCATCAGGGCTGCTTTCATGGTCGGCGTCTCCTTTCGCGCCGTTCTAGCCCGGTCCACGGCGCGCGGATTGCGGGTTCACGACATGTGCGGCCCCTTTGCGACTGCCGTCACCTTGCAATTCCCGGGCCGTTTGCCCAAGGTAGCGGCCCGTTCTCCAGTAACCGGGGTTACCGTCATGACCGATGTGAAACTGAGTCAGGATCCGCACAAGGTTCGCGAAATCCGCGAGAAGAACCTTGAAACGGCGATCGGTCGCGAGGTGCGGGAATTCCGCAAATCGCGCGGCATGACCGTGGCCGACCTTGCCGAGATGACGGGCCTGTCGGTGGGGATGCTCTCGAAGATCGAGAACGGCGTCACCTCCGCGTCCCTGACCACGCTGCAGGCGCTCTCGGCGGCGCTGAGCGTGCCGGTGACCGCGTTCTTCCGCCGCTTCGAGGAACGGCGCGAGGCCGTGCACGTCAAGGCCGGCGAGGCGCTCGAGATCGAGCGCGCCGGCACACGGGCGGGCCATCAGTACAACCTGCTGGGTCATCTTGGCGCCAACAACAGCGGCGTTGTCGTCGAACCCTACCTGATCACCCTCAGCGAGGAATCGGATATCTTTCCGACCTTCCAGCACGAGGGGATCGAGCTGCTCTACATCCTCGAGGGCGAGGTGGGCTATCGCCACGGGGATCAACGCTTCACCCTGCGGCCCGGGGACAGCCTGTTTTTCGATGCCGACGCCCCGCACGGCCCGGATGAACTGATCCGGCTACCGGTTCGGTATCTTTCCGTCATTTCCTATCCGCAGGGCGGCGGATAAACCCCGCCGCCCGCGTCATCGGCCCGTCAGCGCGCGAACGGCACGACCGACGGCGCCATGTCCTCGGCGGGCGCGGCAAGCCGCAGGTATGGCTTGACCCGCGTCGAGGCGGTACCGAAATGCGCCACCACGTCGGATTCCGGGATGTGGTCGGGGATGATCGCGACGTCGCCGTCATACCAGTCCGACGGGGTGCCGGCCCCGGTCCTTGCGCGCAGTTGCAGCGCCTGCGTGACGCGAAGGATCTCCTCGCTGTTGCGACCGATGTAGATGGGATATTCTGTCACGACCTGTACGTGCAGTCCGGGGTCGATGATGAAGCTCTTGCGAATGGGCCAGTCCGTCGCTTCCTTTTCATGGACCATCCCGAAAAGCCGCGACAATTGCAGGCCCGGATCATGCGCCGACGGAAAAGATACCGTTACATCGAAAAAATCCTCGATGTCGGCATGCCAGTCCATCAGTTCCGGAACGCTCGATCCGGTCAGGCCGAGCAGCTTGATGTCGTTGGCGGCCCATTCATCGCGCTGTGCGGCCATCGACGCGATCTCGGTGGTGCAGACGGGCGTGAAGGCGGCCGGGTGGCTGAAAAGATGCACCCAGCTCCCCGCGGCCCATTCCCAGAATCGCACCTCGCCCTCGGTCGTGTTCACGGTGAAGTCGGGAAAGATGTCTCCGATCTGGGGCAGCCACTTGACCTTGCGCCGATAGGCTGTTGGCAGCTTTACAAGCTCGTTACTGGAACCACGCGGAGTGAAGAACTGGACAGACATTCCATACCTCCTTGGATTTGTCTCTTTCCCGACAATAATGTCGGTACACCAAAGCGGTAGAAAGCAAACTTGGCGCAAATGCGGCGAGATTGTAAGAAGATGTATCATTATGGTAAAGGTTGTATGCGGGGCAGGATCTTCGGGTCGCCCGCTGCTCCGTGGATCATGGTGCGGTGCAATGCGCGACCCGGCCCGAGCGCATTTCACGACCGTCGCTGCGGTGACGGGCATGAACACATGTTGTACCGGCCATGCAAAACGCAGTTGTTGCATGTATCTTTTCTCGTCATAACTCGGACTGTGCGATGCTATCGCCGACTAACGGTGCGAGCGTTGTCGGCTCAAAAAGGAGTGACCGATGCACAAGACGACGGCACTCATACTCGAGGATGATCCAGACACCCATGGCCAGATCGCCGGCAAGCTGGCTGACGAAGGCGTGACGACGGTGTCCTGCGTGGAACCTCATCGCGTGCTTACAGATGTTTCGGATCACGCCGTTGATATCTGTTTCATCGGGTCCGAATTAGCAGCGCGCGATTCGCTTGATGTCGTCAGGGATCTGCGGCAGAACACGGCGGCCGGCGTGCTGGTGCTGGGGCACAGCAATGACGAGGTCGATATCGTTCTTGCCCTCGAAATGGGCGCCGACGATTACGTGGCTAAACCGCTCCGCTTGCGGGAAACCTGCGCGCGGGCCCGGGCGGTCTTGCGGCGGACGCTCGCCCTGCGGGCCGACCACGGCGTGCTGCGGCCTTTGCCCGACTCCTACCTGCGCCGCGTCGGGAACCTCGAAATCTGCGGCGTGATGCGCAGTGTTTCGCGCGACGGGGAAGAGGTCGAACTCACGGCGATGGAATTCGATGTTTTGTCGGCGCTTGCCGCGCGGACGAACGCGGTTCTGTCGCGCGAAAAGATACTTGAAACCGTGCGCGGCAAGGACTGGGCGGCGAGCGACCGGGCGATCGACGGCGTGATCAGCCGACTGCGCCGCAAGCTCTTCGCCGACGGGGCGGGGCCGCTCGCGATCAAGACGGTCCACGGACGTGGCTACATGCTTGTCGATCTGTCGGATGACGGCCCCGCGGGCGGTGATGGCGGCGGCATTCACTGACCCTTTTTCGGATACCCGATATTTCCTCACAGGAAATATAAATTCTTCCTGTTGAAATTCGACGCGCATGACGCTAGATTTTCCGTGACAGGATCATGGAGGCGTCGATGTGCGGAATCGTCGGGTTGTTTCTCAAGGACAAATCGCTCGAGCCCAAGCTCGGGCAAATGCTGACCGAAATGCTGGTCACGATGACGGATCGCGGCCCGGACAGTGCCGGGATCGCGGTGTATGGCGATGGCCATGACGGCCGGGCGCGGCTCACCCTGCAGGCGGCGGACCCGTCCGCCTTCGCGGGGTTGGAGGCCGAGCTGGGCGCGGCGCTGGGCTCGGACGTGTCGGTCACCGTGAAGGATACGCACGCGGTCATCGATCTGCCGGCCGACGGCGTGGAAAAAGCGCGCGCGGCGATCGCCGAGCGTCATCCGGACATGCGCGTCATGAGCGCCGGGGAAACCATCGAGATCTACAAGGAGGTGGGCCTGCCCGAGGACGTGGCGCAACGGTTCGACATTCCCGGGCTGGCGGGGACGCATGGCATCGGCCACACGCGCATGGCTACCGAAAGCGCGGTGACAACGCTGGGCGCGCACCCGTTCTCAACCGGGGCGGACCAGTGCCTCGTGCATAACGGGTCGCTGTCAAACCACAACTCGCTGCGCCGCAAGCTGGCGCGCGAAGGGGTGAATGTCGAAACCCAGAACGACACCGAGGTTGCCGCCGCCTATCTCACGTGGCGGATGAACCAGGGGCATTCGCTGGGCGAGGCGCTGGAAAGCGGTCTCGACGATCTCGACGGGTTCTACACCTTCGTCGTGGGCACCAAGGACGGTTTCGGCGTCGTGCGCGACCCGATCGCCTGCAAGCCCGCGGTGATGGCCGAGACCGACCAGTACGTCGCGTTCGGCAGCGAATACCGCGCGCTGGTCAACCTGCCGGGCATCGACACCGCCCGCGTCTGGGAGCCCGAACCCGCAACCGTCTATTTCTGGAAGCACTGACATGCAGACATTCGATCTCGGCGCCGAGGGGCTGCGCGCCCTCAACGCAACCCTGCAGTCGCAGGACCCGCAGACCAACGAAACCGCGTGGGAAGTCGTCAATCCGCGCGGCAGCCACGCCATCGCGGTCGGGCTCGAGTCCCCGCTCGACGTCACGGTGCGCGGCTCCACCGGGTATTACTGCGCGGGCATGAACAAGCAAGCCACGATCCGCGTGGACGGCAGCGCCGGCCCCGGCGTGGCCGAGAACATGGTCAGCGGCACCGTCATCGTCGACGGCGATGCCAGCCAGTATGCCGGCGCCACCGGGCATGGCGGCCTGCTGGTGATCCGGGGCAATGCCTCGTCGCGCTGCGGCATTTCCATGAAGGGCATCGACATCGTGGTGCAGGGGGATGTCGGGCACATGTCCGCCTTCATGGCGCAGTCGGGCAACCTCGTGGTGTGCGGCGACGCCGGCGACGCGTTGGGCGATTCCATCTACGAGGCGCGGCTCTTCGTGCGCGGCTCGGTCAAGAGCCTCGGGGCCGATTGCGTCGAGAAGGAAATGCGCCCCGAGCATCTGGAAATCCTGCGCGACCTGCTGGACCGCTCCGGCGTCGACGCGAAACCCGAGGAGTTCCGCCGCTACGGCTCGGCCCGCAAGCTCTACAATTTCGACATCGACAACGCGTACTGAGGAGACCCGCCATGGCCAAGGACGACACACACGCGCCGCGTACCATGCCGGTGCACTCGGCCACCTTCACCCCCGAAATCAATGCCGAGATCCGCCGCGCCGCGGCCACCGGCATCTACGACATCCGCGGCGGCGGCGCCAAGCGGCGGGTGCCGCATTTCGACGACCTGCTGTTTCTCGGGGCGTCCATGTCGCGCTACCCGCTCGAAGGATACCGCGAACGCTGCGACACCGACGTGATCCTCGGCACGCGCCACGCCAAGAAACCCCTCCATCTTGACATCCCCATCACCATCGCCGGCATGAGCTTCGGCGCCCTGTCGGCGCAGGCCAAGGAGGCGCTCGGCCGGGGGGCCTCGGCCGCCGGCACGTCGACCACCACCGGCGATGGCGGCATGACGACCGAGGAACGCGGCGAATCCAAGACGCTGGTCTACCAGTACCTGCCGTCGCGCTACGGGATGAACCCCGACGACCTGCGCAAGGCCGACGCGATCGAGGTGGTCGTGGGGCAGGGCGCCAAGCCCGGCGGCGGCGGCATGCTGCTGGGGCAGAAGATCTCCGACCGGGTGGCCGAGATGCGCAACCTGCCCAAGGGCATCGACCAGCGCAGCGCGTGCCGCCACCCCGACTGGACGGGGCCGGACGACCTTGAAATCAAGATCCTCGAACTGCGCGAGATCACGGGCTGGGAAAAGCCCATCTACGTCAAGGTGGGCGGCGCACGGCCCTATTTCGACACGACGCTCGCCGTCAAGGCGGGGGCCGACGTGGTGGTGCTCGACGGGATGCAGGGTGGCACGGCCGCCACGCAGGACGTATTCATCGAGCACGTGGGCCAGCCCACGCTCGCCTGCATCCGCGAGGCGGTGCGCGCGCTGCAGGATCAGAACATGCATCGCGAGGTGCAGCTCATCGTGTCGGGGGGCATCCGTACCGGCGCCGATGTCGCCAAGGCGGTGGCACTGGGCGCCGACGCCGTCAGCATCGGCACCGCCGCGATGATCGCCCTAGGCGACAACGATCCGAAATGGGAAGCCGAGTACCAGAAGATGGGCACCACCGCCGGCGCCTACGACGACTGGCACGAGGGGCAGGATCCGGCCGGCATCTCCACGCAGGATCCCGAGCTTGCCGCGCGTCTCGACCCGGTCGAGGCCGGCCGCCGGCTGCGCAATTACCTCAAGGTCATGACGCTCGAGGCACAGACGCTGGCACGCGCCTGCGGCAAGAACCATGTCTGCCACCTCGAACCCGAGGATCTCTGCGCGCTGACGCTTGAAGCCTCGGCGATGGCGCAGGTACCCTTGGCCGGCACGCAGTGGTACCCGGGCATGCCCGGCAGCAATTTCTGAAAACCTCGGAGGGCGGCGATGGCCGCCCTTCCGCATAAGAACCAACAGGGAAAGGACACGACCCCATGACGACAGATCTGGCCGCTTTCGCCGCGGATAACGGCGTGAAGTATTTCATGATTTCCTTCACCGACCTGTTCGGCGGGCAACGGGCGAAGCTGGTGCCGGCGCAGGCCATCGCCGACATGCAGCACGAGGGCGCAGGCTTTGCCGGCTTTGCCACGTGGCTCGATCTTACCCCGGCGCATCCCGACATGCTGGCCGTGCCCGACCCCAACTCGGTGATCCAGCTCCCGTGGAAGCCCGAGGTGGCATGGGTCGCCGCCAACCCGGTGATGGAGGACGCCGATGTGGCGCAGGCGCCGCGCAACGTCCTGCGCCGCGTGATCGCGGAGGCCGCGCAGGAGGGGCTACACGTCAAGACCGGGATCGAGGCGGAATTCTTCCTGCTGACCCCTGACGGCAGCCAGCTTTCGGATGAATTCGATACCGCCGAGAAACCCTGCTACGACCAGCAGGCCGTGATGCGCCGCTACGAGGTGGTGCGCGAGATCTGCGACTACATGCTCGACCTCGGCTGGGGACCCTACCAGAACGACCACGAGGATGCGAACGGCCAGTTCGAGATGAACTGGGAATTCGACGACGTTCTGAAAACCGCTGACAAGCATTCCTTCTTCAAGTTCATGACCAAGTCGGTCGCCGAGAAACACGGATTCCGCGCGACCTTCATGCCCAAGCCGGTCGAGGGGCTGACGGGCAATGGCTGCCACGCGCATATCTCGGTCTGGGACGCGCCGGGCGCGGAGGGCCGCACCAACGTCTTCGCCACCGAGGCCACGAAAGGCAGCCCGACGGGGGAGCTGGGCCTGTCCGAACAGGGCGCGCATTTCCTCGGCGGGATCATGAAACACGCCTCGGCGCTGGCCGCGATCACCAACCCGACGGTCAACAGCTACAAGCGTATCAACGCGCCGCGCACGACATCGGGGGCCACCTGGGCGCCGAACACCGTGACATGGACGGGCAACAACCGCACGCACATGGTGCGGGTGCCGGGGCCGGGCCGGTTCGAATTGCGCCTGCCCGACGGCGCGGCGAACCCCTATCTCATGCAGGCGGTCATCATCGCCGCGGGGCTTTCGGGCATCCGGCACAAGGCCGATCCGGGCAAGCGGCACGACATCGACATGTATGCCGACGGGCACAAGGTGCGCGGCGCGCCGAAGCTGCCGCTCAACCTGCTCGATGCGCTGCGGCTCTATGACAAGGACAAGGAACTCAAGTCCATGATGGGCGATGAGTTCTCGGCGGCCTTCCTCAAGATGAAGCATCAGGAATGGACGTCCTTCGTGACCCATTTCAGCCAGTGGGAAAAAGACCACACCCTGGATATCTGAGTACCGCGCGGCCGCACGGTGCCCCCGGAAGTCGCATGGTCTCCGGGGCGCTCAGCTCCAGCGGGCTTCCAGCTTCTCGATGGCGGCGATCCGCGCGGTCGTCTTGGGGTGGCTCATCAGCCATGCCGGCGCCGCGCCGCCGCGCGAATTGGTCAGCTCCTCAAGCTTGCGAAAGAGCGATTTCTGCGCCTCGGTCCCGATCCCGGCCTTGGTCAGCAGCGCGGCCGCGTATTCGTCGGCCTCGTACTCGTCCCCGCGCGACATGCGCGCCGCAAGCAGCGAGGTCAGCCCGTTGGCGATCCAGACGCCGATCCCCGGCAGGAAACGGCTCAGGATCATGGCCAGCGCCGTGCGCAACGCGTTCTGCCCCGAGAAATCGATCATCCGGCGCCGCGCATGGCCAAGCGCCACGTGCCCCAGCTCGTGCGCGATCACGCTGGCCATTTCCTCGGCGCTCACCTCGCCCTGTTGGAACTTGCGGAAGAACCCGCGCGTGATGAAGATTCGCCCGTCCGGCGCGGCCAGCCCGTTCACCGGGTCGATCTCGTAGATGTGCACTTTGATGCGCGGCAGGTCGAGCGCGGTCGCCAGCTTGTCGGTCATCGCCTTCAGGCGCGGGTCGGCAAGTTCGGTCGATTGCGCGTCCAGCTCCCGCTGGGTGCGCCAGACCGAAAAGCGGTACATCGCGTACCCGTAAAGAATGACCAGGAGGATGGGCAGAATTCGGAGCATACCCTTTTATATGGGCTGGGGATCGCGCTTGCCAAGCGGCGCCCTGCCGGGGACGGTCCGATTCCCGTGCTGTGTGACGCACGGGCGCGACGGGCGGGACGGGGCAGGGGATGCGCGCCCGGATCGCGTGCCTCGATCCCCGCCGCCGCACGTGCCCCGCGGTTTTTCCGGTCATCGCGCCACGTTAACCCCCGTCCGGCATGGCGCGTGTGGCACTGACGCGATACCGACGCGACGCCGCCGCGATGCCGAGCAGGATTTTCCGTGGTTAATCAACCGGCTAGAGGCGGTCCGCACCCGCCTAGCGGACAAGCTCCCGCATGCCCCGGTCCAGCCCGTCGAGGGTCATGGGAACCATCCTGTCCTCGAAGATTTCGCGGATCATGCGGATGGAATGCGTATAGCCCCAGTGCTGCTCGGGGACCGGGTTGATCCAAAGGTTGTCGGGCCATTGGGCCCGCGCGCGCTCCAGCCAGACCTGCCCGGCCTCGGGGTTCCAATGCTCGTTCGCCCCGCCCGGATAAGCGATCTCGTAAGGGCTCATGCTGGCGTCGCCCACGAAAATGCATTTGTAATCAGGGCCATAGGTGCGCAGTACTTCCTCGGTCGGTGTCTGCCTGTCCCACCGGCGGCGATTGTCGCGCCAGACGCCCTCGTACAGACAATTGTGGAAATAGTAGTATTCCAGATGCTTGAACTCGGTCCGGGCGGCGCTGAAAAGCTCTTCGACGACCTTGATATGCGGGTCCATCGAGCCCCCGACATCCAGGAAAAGCAATACTTTCACGGCGTTGCGGCGCTCGGGCCGCGTCTTGACATCTAGGTAGCCGTGCTCGGCCGTGGCCCGGATCGTCCCGTCAAGATCCAGCTCGTCCTCCGCCCCGTCGCGCACCCATTGGCGCAACCGCTTCAAGGCGACCTTGATGTTACGGGTTCCCAGTTCCACGCTGTCATCGAGGTTCCGAAATTCTCTTTTGTCCCAGACTTTTACGGCACGACGATGCCGTGATTCCCTCTGCCCGATACGCACGCCCTCGGGGTTGTAGCCATAGGCGCCGAAAGGGCTGGTACCGGCGGTCCCGATCCACTTGTTGCCGCCTTGGTGGCGTCCTTCCTGCTCTTTCAGCCGCTCCCGCAGCGTTTCCATCAGCTTCTCGAAACCGCCGAGCGACTCGATCCCGGCTTTTTCCTCCTCGCTGAGGTGCTTCTCGGCGAGTTTCTCCAACCACTCCGCCGGCAGGTCCACGGCGTTGAGCACTTCGGCCGCCGAAATTTCCTCAAGCCCCTTGAAGCTGGCGCCAAAAGCGCGGTCGAAGCGGTCGATGAGCCGCTCGTCCTTCACCATCGCGCTTCGCGCGAGATAGTAGAAACCGTCGATGTCATAGGTAACGAGACCGCTGGCCATGGCCTCGAGAAAAGTCAGGTATTCCCGCAGGCTAACGGGCAGGCCCGCCTTTCGAAGGTTCTCGAAGAAGGGCAGAAACATGGTGCGTCCTAGACGGTGGACCGATGAATTATCAGGGTTATGAATAGCGCGGCCAGTGCAAACACGACACAATAGACAAAGGCGTATTGAAGGATGTCGGCCGTGTCACCCTTGCGTCGCCTTGCCACCATGGCCCCGGTTGCCGCACCAAGGATTGCTCCCACTAAAACGATCATGATTTTCTACCCGTTCGGTCCGCGCCTCGGGTTGAGCATCGCGATCTCGCGCAGTTTTGCGCGAACAGCCCAATCCGCGCCAAAGCCGTAGCGCGCCCAGCCAAGACTGTCCAGCCTGACCGTGCGCGCGGCCGCGACCCGGCCATCCAGTTCAAGCGCCTCGGCCTTGAGCATCATCAGCGTTGCCAGCAATGCCGCGTTTTCATGACGTTTTGCCGTTGCCAGATGGGGCTCGAGCAAGGTCAGGGCGTGCTTGCCGCGGCCTTCGCGTATGGCATGCGCGGCAAGTTGCGATGCCGCGTGGGCCTGATGGAGTTCGGTTCCCGGACTGTTCTTGTAAAGTTTTTGGGCCACGACAAACTGATCGCGCGCAAGATCGGGATCGGTCGATTGTGTGAGCCTGCCGAGCGCGAAGTGACTGAAGGCGAGTCGATGGTCCTGCCAACCGCTTGCGCGCGCGATGCGGAGCGCGTCGAGCGCCGCGAGCAGACGTTCGGCCTGCCGTGCACCGGGGCCGAGTGCCTTCTGGATCGCGTCTATCCAGTCGCGCGATGTCGATCTGGGCGCAGAAGCCGCTTTACGCTCACCGGCCGGGTTCAAGCGCGCCAGTATCGCCGGGAGCCGTCGGGCCACCTGCGCGCGGGTCATGCCGTTGCGGAGTTCGGGGGCGTAGAAGGCCCTGAGGACCAACATGTCAAAGCCGGTCAGCACCGTGTGAACGTTGTCGTCGTTGAACACGCTGTCGGGCAACCGATAGAGATCGTTGAGCGGTCCGAGCGCCTGCGCGAGTTCCTCGTGGAGGCAGTCGCGCACCTCTTGCGGGCTCGTGTCGTTCGGGATGAAAATTGCCAGCCTGCGTCGTTGCGAAAGTTTGCTCCAGCTCGTGTGGCGGCTGTGGCGCAACCTGCGGTACTCGGACAGGCTTGATATGTTCGGAACGACGAAACAGGCGGCTTTTGGCAAGTGCTGCCGGATCCGTGCCCTCGATACCGCCTCCACGGTGATGTTCGCGGGTTCCTGTGCCGTGCGACGAATGTCGATCTGTGCCTCTTTGCGAAGACGCTTCAGAAGTCGCTCGAGGTCCGGGATGAGCGTCGGAGGCGGCGCGCCGGTAACACGGATCGAGATCGGCTCCTCGAAGCGGGTGAAGCGTTCCAGCACGCGGCCGGACTCGAGCTTGAAAGTGAGATCGAGAAAGTCGCGCGCGATATCTTGGTTGGCGCGTTGCGGTTTCGCCGGCCGTGTTGGCGGAAACGCCTTCATCTCCGGCATCGCGCTTGCCCGCGGCGTGGCTGCGCGGGAAGGAACGTCACCGCTATTGCTGGGCGCGCAGGCGCCCAACAGAATGCAGAAAGGCAGGATGGCATGCCGCATGAACGTTCCGAGACCGATGTTTGCTTCGCGCGCGGGGGTGGGCTGGCCGCGACACGTCCTGCACCGGCCTCGATTGTGGGAGCGTACGACGTGGGCACATGTCACGTCGGCGCCCGTGCGCTCGCGGCCGGGTTCGGACATGACCGACTGTCCCCGAGGATAGTGACCTGTATTGGGAACCTCCGCGGCAAAACGGTGTTCTTGTGCGGTGCCCGTCGATCGCCATCTGGGGATGCGCAGTTTGGCGGGCGACGGCATTCGTTTCTCCCCGGGACCCGGCAATCAGCGTGGCCGTCGTGCCATGAAGGCGAGACGTTCGAACATGTGGACATCCTGTTCGTTCTTGAGCAGCGCGCCGTGAAGTTTGGGCAGCGCGGCGGCCCCGTCGCGCTTGAGGTCCTCGGCATCCAAGTCCTCCGCGAGGATAAGCTTGAGCCAGTCAAGAACCTCGGACGTCGATGGTTTCTTCTTGAGGCCTGCCTGCTCGCGGAGTTCGTAGAACTGGGTGAGTGCGGTGGTCAGCAGCGCGTCCTTGAGGCCGGGGTGGTGGACCTCGACAATCCGTTTCATCGTTTCCATGTCGGGAAACCGGATGTAGTGGAAGAAACAGCGCCGCAGGAAGGCGTCCGGTAATTCCTTCTCGTTGTTGGACGTTATGATGACGATCGGGCGTTGTTGTGCACGGACGGTTTCGCCGGTTTCGTAGACGTGAAACTCCATGCGGTCGAGCTCCTGAAGCAAGTCATTCGGGAACTCGATGTCCGCCTTGTCGATTTCGTCGATGAGCAGCACGACTTTCATGTCAGCCGTGAACGCTTCCCAGAGTTTGCCGCGCCGGATGTAATTGCGAACGTCGTGAACCTTTTCGTCGCCCAACTGACTATCGCGAAGGCGGCTCACGGCGTCGTACTCGTAGAGGCCCTGTTGCGCCTTGGTCGTGGATTTGATGTTCCACTCGATCATCGGCAGCCCGAGTCCGCTGGCCACTTGACGCGCCAGTTCGGTCTTGCCGGTGCCGGGCTCCCCCTTGACGAGCAATGGACGTTCCAGCGTGACCGCGGCGTTCACCGCCACGTTCAGGTCATCGGTCGCCACGTACGCGTCCGTTCCCTCGAATTTCATTGTTTTTCAACCCTCTCCACTGCAAGCCTGCATCGCGCTCGGCGTACATTAGTCGCAAAGGGAAAACACATCAATGCGGCGTGATTGTGTAGTGACATTCCTGATCTGCGGGTGTAAGTGCACCGCCAAGGCGTGCCACATGTCTGAGGAGACGACCATGCCAGACGTTGGCCTTGATGAAGGAGCTGACATGAAAGCCGAAGTCTTTCTACCCGAGGATTACCGCCCGGCCGAAGACGAACCATTCATGAACGAGCGGCAGACGGAGTACTTCCGCAGGAAACTTTTGGCCTGGAAGAACGAGCTTCTCGAGGGCAGCCGGGACACGATCGAGGGGCTTCAGGACGGTACACGTGCGATTCCCGACGTGGCGGACCGCGCCAGCGAAGAGACGGACAGGGCGCTCGAACTTCGCACCCGGGATCGGCAGCGCAAGCTGGTCGCCAAGATCGACGCGGCCCTGCGCCGTATCGAGGAAGGTGAATACGGCTATTGCGAGGTGACGGGCGAACCGATCAGCCTCAAGCGGCTGGACGCCAGACCGATCGCGACGATGAGCCTAGAAGCGCAGGAGCGTCACGAACGCCGCGAAAAAGTTCATCGCGACGAGTGAGCCCGCGCCGGAAAGCAAACGAGGCTGACGCCGGGGCGTAGGCTCCGGCGTTTTTCATGTGACGCGAAAATGACACTGAGCGGTTTGAAAGTTGTGGTGATTGGCGCGGGTATCGGCGGGTTGGCCGCTGCCCGGACCTTGGCGATGCGCGGCGCCGATGTCACGGTCCTTGAACAGGCTGACGCGATCCGAGAAGTCGGCGCGGGCTTGCAGATCAGTCCCAACGGGTTCCGGGTGATGGATGCGCTCGGTCTGGGCCGGCGCCTCGAGGCCATATCGGTTCGCGGGAGCGCGGTAAGGTTGAGGGATTATCGAGGCGGCGAGGTCATACGCCTGGATCTCGGGCTTCTTGACAGCGACCATTACCACTTCGTCCATCGCGCGGACCTCATAGAACTGCTTGCCACGGGGGCGCGGGCTGCCGGGGTTCGCATCCGTTTCTTGCAAAGGGTCGATCATGTCGCGCCGGGCGCGCCCCCGACCATCAAGTTGACGAACGGCGCGGTCATGACGGCTGACCTTGTCATCGGGGCAGACGGGCTGCATTCGGTCGTGCGCACCGCCCTCAATGGTGCCGGTACGCCGTTTTTCACGGGTCAGGTCGCCTGGCGTGCCGTCATCCCGGCTTACACGTCACGGCAAGACGGTGAGGTTCAGGTTTACATGGGCCCGCATCGGCATGTGGTGACATACCCGTTACGGGGTGGGCAGGAATTGAACCTCGTCGCCGTTCAAGAGCGCGCAGCCTGGACACCCGAGAGCTGGAGCCAGCGGGATGATCCCGTTGCGCTCAGGGCCGCTTTCGGGGATTTCAGCAAGGAAATTCAGGAACTCTTGGCGCGCGTGGATAGCGTTAACCTCTGGGGGCTTTTCCGGCACCCGGTCGCGTCCAGATGGCATGACGAGGGGCTCGCCATTCTGGGTGATGCCGCGCATCCGACCCTGCCGTTCATGGCACAGGGCGCCTGCATGGCGCTCGAGGATGCGTGGATCGTGGCGGATAGTCTCGAGCGCGAAACGGAGCTCGGCCGGGCTTTATCGGTATATCAGGGGCGGCGCGAACACCGCGCGCGCAAGATCGTTGCAACCGCCAACAAGAACGGGTGGCGCTACCATGTCGCGTTTCGGCCTCTCAGAGGCGTGCTTCACACCGGCATGAGGCTGGCTGGAATGATGGCGCCGCGGCAAGTTCTGAAACAATTCCGGTGGATTTACGACTACGACGCGGTGAAGAACTGAAAGACTTGCCTCAGTCGGTTCAGCCGAAACCGTTGGCCGCTAACAGTTGCAGCGCCACCATGTCGGCGCAGGTGCCTCAAACGTCGAGATCGACCCAGACCGGCACATGGTCCGATGGCTTTTCGCGGCCTCGAACCGATCGATCTATGCCGCAATCTGTCATCGAGTCCGCAGCTTGCGGGGTCAAAAGTAAATGATCAATGCGGATGCCGTGATCGCGGTTCCACGCGCCTGCCTGATAATCCCAGAAGGTGTAATGCCCATCTCCGCTGTGACGGGCGCGGAAGGCATCGGTGAAACCTAGGTTCACAATGCGGCGAAAGGCGGCACGGCTTTGGGGCAGCGCAAGCGCGTCCTCACGCCACGCGTCCGGGTTCTTGGCGTCCTCGTCCTGCGGGATGATGTTGTAGTCGCCGGCCATCAGGGCGGGTTCTTCGGCTGACAACAAATCCGACGCCCGCTGACGCAGCCGTTCCATCCATGAAAGTTTGTAATCGTACTTTGGACCCGGGGCAGGATTGCCGTTGGGCAAATAGAGGCCGCAAACGCGTATCGCCGTCCTGTCACCTGTCACAGTGGCCTCGATCCACCGTGCCTGCTCGTCGCTGTCATCGCCGGGCAGGCCACGTGTCACGTCCTCCAGCGGGTGTCGGGACAGGATCGCGACGCCGTTGAAACTCTTCTGCCCGTGGGTTTCAACGGCATACCCCATGTCCTCGAAGTGTTCGGTGGGAAACCCCGCATCGGTGGATTTGATTTCCTGCAACAACACGATATCGGGTTGCGCTTCGTCCAGCCAGTCGCTGAGTGCGCGGATCCGGGCCTTGATGCCGTTGATGTTGAACGAAGCGATTTTCATGCTGGCCCCTTTGCGCCCGTGACGGCTCTATCGCTTAGGCGCTCTTCCAAGGCAAGGGAGCGCGGAAATTTTCGCGCGATCACCAACGCCACGATGTGCAAGGCCCGGCTACATGGCGAATGACGTACCGCACCCGCAGGAGCTGCTGGCGTTCGGATTGTCGATTGTGAACCGCGCGCCGATCAGTTCCTCGGTGAAGTCTATGGTCGCTCCGGCGAGGAACGGGAGAGATACCGAATCCACGACGACTTTCTGCCCACGCCCCTCGAGCACGAGATCATCCTCGGCGGGAACGTCCAGCTTTATGTCATACTGGAAACCCGAACATCCGCCCCCTTCTACCGCGACGCGCAGGGCCTGTCCCTGGTCGCTGGCGCCGATTTCGGAAAGGCGTGAGAATGCGCGCTCTGTTACGTTGGGTGGCAGTTGCATCGTGACCCCCGGTGGTTTTCTAACCTTACATACCCCAATATATGTCAGCTTGGAATAGTCTACAAGGACAGGTCACATGCAGATGCCCTACGCATCCGATCCAGCCCGTGCGCGGGGCAGGCTGGTCGAAGAAGGGGAGAGCGCGTTTCGATCCTGCTATCAGCGGGATCGCGATCGGATCATTCATTCGAGCGCGTTTCGCCGCCTGAAGCACAAGACGCAGGTTTTCGTCGAACATGAAGGTGATTATTTTCGCACGCGCCTCACGCATTCGATCGAAGTTGCGCAAGTCGCGCGCACGATTGCCGGCGCGCTCGGCCTGAATCAGGAACTGACCGAGGCGGTGGCGCTCGCCCATGACCTCGGCCACACGCCTTTCGGACATACGGGGGAGGAGGCGCTGAACGCCCGCATGGCGCCTTTCGGCGGCTTCGATCACAACGCCCAGACCATCCGTATCGTCACGTCGCTCGAACGTCATTACGCGGCTTTTGACGGCCTGAACCTGACATGGGACACGCTGGAAGGCATCGCCAAGCACAACGGCCCCGTGACGGGCGTGTTGCCATATGCCCTGGCCGAGTATGATGCCGCGCATTGTCTTGAGCTTGACAGCCATGCAAGCGCCGAAGCGCAGGTCGCGGCCCTGTCGGACGATATTGCCTATAACAATCACGATCTGCATGATGGCCTGCGCGCCGGTCTTTTCTCGGAGGCCGAGATCGCGCAATTGCCGATCGTTGGCGCCTGTTTTGCCGAGGTGGATTCGCTTTACCCGGGCCTTGATCCGTATCGGCGGAGGCACGAGGCGTTGCGGCGCGTTTTCGGCATGATGGTCGCGGATGTCATCGAAACGTCCCGGACGCTGCTTGATGACCTCGCGCCGAACTCGGTCGACCAGGTCCGCGCGTTGCGCGAGCCCGTCATCCGGTTTTCGGACTCGCTTGCAGAGGATCTGGGTGTCATAAGCTCGTTTCTTTTCCGGCGCATGTACCGTGCCCCCTCCATCTTGGAAATGCGGGAGCGTGTTACTGCCGTGGTCGAAGAGCTTTTCGGCTTTTATCTGGGATCGCCGGAGTTCCTGCCGGTTCGGTGGCGCGGAGATGTGGAAGCGGCCGGGAACGAAACCGCCCTGGCGCGGCTTGTCTGCGATTACATCGCCGGCATGACTGACCGTTTCGCACTCGAAAGCCACGCGCGCCTTCTTGGCGGCGCGGACAGTACGCGTGCGCGGGGCGGCGTGTGACGGGTACCGCCTGTCTGGTGATTGACGCGGGGTATGGCGGTGTTAAACCCGCTGCGACGAGATAAGGATTTCCCAATGAACCTCTTCACCGACATCAGGGTGTTGGTCATCGATTCGCTGAAGGCGATGCAGGATGCGGGCGAGCTGCCTGCCGGTCTGGATTTCGGACATGTCGCGGTCGAGCCCCCGCGCGATCCGGCGCATGGCGATATGGCCACCAACGCCGCCATGGTGCTGGCCAAGCCGGCGGGCCGCAAACCGCGTGACATCGCCGAGGCGCTCTCAACCCGTCTTTCCGGCGACGCCCGTGTGTCCGAGGCATCGGTTGCCGGTCCGGGTTTTCTCAACCTGCGTCTGGCGGATGCCGAATGGCACCGTGTCCTGCGTGCGGCCCTGCACCAGCGGGCCGATTTCGGCCGCTCCGATTTGGGCGGCGGGCGCGGGGTCAACGTGGAATACGTGAGCGCCAACCCGACGGGTCCGCTTCATGTGGGGCACACGCGCGGCGCCGTTTTCGGCGACGCTCTGGCAAGTCTGCTGGACTTTGTCGGGTACGACGTCACCCGGGAATACTACATCAATGATGGCGGGGTGCAGGTGGATGTGCTCGCGCGTTCCGTCTACCTCAGGTATCTCGAGGCCCACGGACAGGCTGTCGCCTTCGAGGACGGCACATATCCCGGCGATTACCTCGTGCCCGTCGGCCAAGCCCTCAAGGAGGAGGTCGGCGACGCTTATGTGGGTCAGCCCGAAGCCGTCTGGCTCGCCGAGGTGCGGGATTTCGCGACGGATCGCATGATGCGGCTGATCCGCGAAGACCTCGCCGCTCTCGGGGTCACGATGGACTATTTCTATTCCGAGAAATCGCTTTACGGGACAGGCCTGATCGAGGAGGCGATCCGCGCGCTCGATGAAAAGGGGCTGATTTACAAGGGTGTCCTTGAGCCGCCCAAGGGCAAGAAACCCGAAGACTGGGAACCGCGCGAACAAACCTTGTTTCGATCCACCGAGCATGGTGATGACGTGGACCGTCCCATCCGGAAATCCGACGGAAGCTGGACATATTTCGCGCCGGATATCGCGTACCACTACAACAAGATTTCAAGGGGCTTCGATGAACTCATCGACGTGTTCGGCGCGGATCACGGCGGGTATGTGAAGCGCATGAAGGCGGCAGTCAGCGCCCTGTCGGATGATCGGGTCCCCCTGGACATCAAGCTGACCCAGCTGGTCAAGCTCTACAAGGACGGCAAGCCTTTCAAGATGTCCAAGCGGGCGGGTACCTTTGTCACGATGCGCGACGTCGTCGATCAGGTGGGCGCCGACGTGACGCGCTTCGTGATGCTGACACGCAAGAACGATGCGCCGCTGGATTTCGATTTCGACAAGGTGCTGGAACAGTCCAAGGAAAACCCGGTGTTCTATGTGCAATACGCCAATGCGCGGGTGCACTCGGTGCTTCGCAAGGCGCGGGAGGCCGGCATCGAGGTCGATGATGCGGTGCTGGGGGCGGCAGAGCTGTCGCGCCTGACACATGACATGCAGATCACCGTGGCGAAAAAGGTTGCCGAGTGGCCGCGCCTTGTCGAAATCGCGGGCCGAACCCATGAGCCGCACCGGATCGCCTTTTATCTTTACGATCTGGCCAGCGAGCTGCATGCCCTCTGGAACCGTGGCAACGACGAGCCGGCCCTGCGTTTCCTGCAGGAGGACGATGCGGCCGCGTCACAGGCGAAAATTGCTCTTGCCCGAGCTGTAACCGTTGTTATTTCCGCCGGTCTTGGTATTCTTGGCGTGACCCCGGTGGAAGAGATGCGCTGAAGAACGCCGGAAGCGCCGGGGATGTGAGGCAGCAGTCAATGACCCCGGCGGCCTTGTATCGCCGGTGGCAGAGAGGCGAGACATGGCAGAGCATCAGCAATCAGCCCTCCCGGCCGACTCCGGGCGCACAAGGCGCATTTCTACCGCGGCGAATCTCGTGGGCGGGGCGGTATCCCTTGCCCTGATAATCGGGATGGGTGTCTGGGGCTACAAGTTGATCGTCCGGGATGTCAGCGGCGTTCCCGTTGTCAGGGCCGTAGAAGGGCCGTTACGGGTCCAGCCCGATGATCCCGGGGGGCGACCCGCGCTGAATCAGGGTCTGGCCGTGAACGACGTGGCCGCCGAAGGCACGGCCGCCGACCCGGCCGACAGGTTGATCCTGGCCCCCGAACCGCTGGACTTGTCGATTGAGGATGCCGCGTCATTGACCGTTCTGGCCAAGGGGGAAAGCGGGGTTTCAGACGAAGACGGAAGCGGCGACGGCGGGGCAGGTCAGGTGCAGTTCGTATCGCTCGGCGCAGCCGATCAGCGTGTTTCCGAAGAAGTGGAGGTCGACGCCGCGCATGCCGCCCGGTCCGGAGCGGAGGCACCGTCGGCCGACAGCGAGAAACAGCAAGCCGGACTTGCGATGTCTCTCAGGCCGCAGGTGCGTCCGGAGGTCTTGAAAAAAACAGCGGCGTCCGGACCGGTTACATCGCCTGATGTCATGGATGCCGAAAGCGTCCCCGTCGGGACCCGTCTTGCGCAGTTGGGCGCTTTCGAAAGCGCCGAGATCGCCGAAAAGGAATGGGGCCGGCTCAAGGACGAGTTCGGCGAGTTCCTCACCAACAAGCAACGGGTCGTGCAAAGGGCCGAAAGCGGTGGGCGCATTTTTTACCGGCTCCGGGCCATGGGTTTTGCGGATCTCGGCGATGCACGGCGGTTTTGCTCCGCACTGGTTGCCGAAGATGCTGAATGCATCCCCGTGGTTTCGCGGTGACCACGCAAGGCGCTTGCATATTCGACCCGCTGGGGCCACGGCTGACCCGTCAGGAGCAAAAATTCTTCGGCCGTGTGACGCCTTTTGGATTCATCCTGTTCGCGCGTAATATCAAGTCAGTCGGGCAAGTGAAGGCGCTTTGCCGCGAGTTGCGGGATGCTGCCGGCCATGACGCGCCCGTCCTGATCGATCAGGAAGGCGGGCGCGTCCAACGCCTGAAAGCGCCCACGTGGCGGGAATGGCCAACGCCGCTCGAACATGTCCGCGCATCCGGCGGCCGCGCCTGGGACGTCATGTATCTGCGCTATCGCATCATCGCCGCCGAATTGCGTGATCTGGGAATAGACAGCAATTGCGCCCCTTTGGTGGACGTTGCCACGCCTGAAACCCACTCTTTCCTGACCGATCGGTGCTATGGCTTCGATGCCCGGGATGTTGCCGATATCGGCAGGGCCGTATCGGACGGGCTGCTGCACGGTGGCGTGTTGCCCGTGCTCAAGCACATGCCCGGCCACGGGCGGGCGACCGAGGACAGTCACAAGGGGCTGCCTGTTGTTACGGCGGCGCATGACGCGCTCGGGGCGGAGGACTTCTTGCCGTTCTCGGAACTGGCTGATCTGCCGATGGGCATGACGGCGCATGTCGTTTACACGGCAATGGATTCGCGCCCGGCGACCCTGTCACCTGTGGTCATGGCAGCGATCCGGGACGAGATCGGTTTCGACGGGTTGGTAATGACCGATGACCTGTCGATGAACGCCCTTGAAGGCACCTTGGCCGACCGCGCGATCCGGGCGCGCGCGGCGGGTTGCGATGTGGTTCTGCACTGCAACGGCGATCTGGCACAGAAAGAGCAAGTGGCCGACGCGGCGGGCAGGCTCACGGGTGTCGGCGCGCAGCGCGCCGCCCGCGCGCTGTCATGGCGACGCGATCCCGACACGGTTGACATTTCACAGCTCGAGGAAAAACTGGATTCCGCAATGCGCGGGCTGAGCAATGGCTGTTGACGACGTCGAGGAAACAGGCGGAATCGTAAGCGTCGCGGACAGGATGGCCGCGGAGACGCTTGTCGTGGATGTCGACGGCTTCGAGGGGCCGCTGGACCTGTTGCTGACGCTCAGTCGTACACAGAAGGTCGATCTGCGAAAGATCTCGGTTTTCGAACTCGCACAGCAATACCTTGCTTTCGTTGAAAAGGCCAAGGCGCTGCGGATCGAACTGGCGGCCGATTATCTTGTCATGGCCGCGTGGCTGGCGTTCTTGAAGTCCCGCCTCCTGTTGCCGCCGGACCCGGAAGAGGAAGGGCCCACGGGCGACGAACTCGCCGCGCATCTCGCATTCCAGCTCGAACGCTTGCAAGCCATGCGCGATGCCGCTGCAAAACTCATGGCGCGTGACAGGTTGGGCAGGGATTTCTTCCCGCGTGGTCTTCCGGAGGATGTGACCCGGGTCAAACGCGTCACCTACACCGCGACTTTGCTGGATTTGATGCAGGGATATGCGCGTATCCGGACAAGGGACGAATTCCGACCTTACGTGATGGACCGCGAGTCAGTTCTGACCCTCGAGCAGGCATTGGAACGGATGCGCGGGCTCATAGGTTTTGCCGGCACGTGGACGGACATCTCGGTCTATCTGCCCGAAGATTTCAAGGGCGACCCTGCGCGCCTTCGCTCCGCGACCGCGTCGACGTTCGCGGCCTCCCTCGAACTGGTCAAGGAGGGCAGGGCAGAACTCAGGCAGAAGGAGGCATACGCCCCGATCGAAGTGCGGCGCAAGGATAGACCACATGGATGACGACGCACCGCAAGAGGACAGCTTGTTCCAGGCGCCGACCATAGCCGAACAGGAGCGGATGTGCGAGGCGATCCTGTTCGCGACGTCCGAGCCGGTGACCACGCAGGAAATGGAAGCGAGGATGCCGCATGGATGCGACGCGGCCGATGCTATGGCGCATTTGCGTGAACGGTACGAGGGCCGGGGCGTGAATGTCGTGAAAGTCGGGGATGCGTGGGCCATCAGGACAGCCGCGGATCTCGGGTTCCTGATGCACAAGGAAACCGTCGAAACGCGCAAGCTGTCGCGCGCCGCGATCGAGACGCTGGCGATCGTCGCCTATCACCAGCCCGTAACACGCGCTGAAATCGAGGAAATAAGGGGCGTTTCGGTAAGCCGAGGCACGGTCGATCAATTGCTCGAAATGGACTGGATACGTATCGGGCGCCGCAAGATGACGCCGGGGCGACCGGTGACCTTCGTCGTGACGCAGGCATTTCTGGATAATTTCGGGCTTGAATCCGCACGGGACTTGCCGGGATTGAAAGAATTGCGGTCGGCCGGTCTTCTGGAAAGCCGCCCGCCCCCCGGTGCCGTTCCACAATTCGGCGAAGGCGATGCCGACGCAGATGAGGCGCCCGATGCGGGGCAGAGCGAACTTTTCGAGGATTGAAGGCCTTGGAAAAAACATTTTCTGATCGTGGACTTGCCAAGAAAAACGCACGGTTCAGAATTAGTAAGATAAAGGCAGGAAAGGGAGAAGCGCCATGAATGCCAATCAGGTGATAAACATGGTTGTGCGCGTTGTGATGCGTCGCGTGGTCGGGAAGGGCATCAATGCCGGCATCAATGCTGTCGGTAACAAGATGGGCAAAGGCCGTCCGGCTGCCGAAGATGACGCGCAGAGCCAGGATACGGCGAAGCGGGCCAAGAAGTCGCTCAAGGTGGCGCGCCGGGTCGGCCGCATGTAACCGCGCGCCCCGCGGTCAAGTCTTGAAATGCTTGCCCAGCTTGAGGCCCTGACCTTGATAATTCGACGCGACGTCGGCACCGTACAGGTGATCCGGGGTTTGATCCATCCGTTCAAAGACCAGCCGCCCAACAACCTGTCCATGCTCCAGAACGAAAGGCGCCTCGTGACAGCGCACTTCGAGCACGCCACGTGATCCCGCACCGCCTGCGGGGTCGTGGCCGAACCCGGGGTCGAAGAACCCGGCATAGTGAACCCGGAACTCGCCGACCATTGCCAGATACGGCGCCATTTCGGCCGCGTAGTCGGGGGGGATGTGTACGGCCTCTCGGCTGACAAGAATGTAGAACGCGCCCGGGTCAAGTACGATGCGCCCGGTATCGGAGTGCACCTCTTCCCAGAAATCCGAGATGGTGTAGTGATTGGTCCTGTCCAGATCAATGAGTCCGGTATGCGGTTTGGCGCGATACCCCACAAGCGACGAGCCCGTCGGTTTCAAATCAACCGAGAAACCCAAGCCGTTGTCGATTATCGCCTTTTCGTCGACAAGCGGCGTTTCGCCATGGAGCTTGCGAAGTGTTTCGTCCGAAAGCAACGATTGGCCATTCCTGAACCTGATCTGGTTCAGTTTCATTCCCGGGCGGACCAGTACCGAGAAGGAGCGCGGGCAGATCTCCGCGTACAAGGCCCCGTCATGCCCCGCCGGGATGCGGTCGAACTCTGTTCCGCCATCGATGATGGTTCGTGTCAGAAGGTCGAGACGCCCGGTTGACGATTTCGCATTGGCAACGGCATGCACCTGTTCGGGCAACCGGAGCCGTTCCATCAACGGGACAACGTAAACGCAGCCTTTTTCAAGTACGGCACCATCCGTCAGGTCGATCCGGTGCATTTCCAGTTCGTCCAGCCGGTCCAGCACGGTATGCCCTTGCCCGGCAAGAAAGGAGGCACGCACGCGATACGCGATGTGTCCCAGTCTCAGGTCTAGGCTGGCGGGCTGTATCTGGTCGGACGATATGGGATTTGACGCCGAAATACTGCCATCCCCGATGAGGGCGGCGATCTGCTGACTGGCCAAAACCCCTGTCATGTCGCCTCCATTTCGGACCAAGCGCGCTTGTGCTGCGCAACGCGGACAATGTTCGGGTCGGCGGTAAGGATTTTAGTGGTCGGGCTAGCAGGACTCGAACCTGCGACCTTCCGTCCCCCAGACGGACGCGCTACCAGGCTGCGCCATAGCCCGCCGATGCACGCTTCATACCTTTTTTGAGAATGGGGACAAGGGGTAAATCCCAATTTTCAACCATTGTCACGTGTGTTCGGGCCGTCACCTTGCGCGATACGCTGGAGACGCTTCAGCAGGTTCTGCGCATCACCGAAAACCGCCGGCGTCAGGTTGCCTTGGAGCTTGTGCAACTTCGTCAGGATGCCTTCAGGGCCGGTAACATCGTCTGAAGGGTCAGGTGGCAAATCCGGCAATTTGAACTTCTTGGCGCTGCCAGTTTCGTTGCCGACCGGCAAGGTTTGCTCATCCGCGGTCTGCTCCGCGTCTGTTTCGGCGGAACCCGCGTCGGCTTCGTCTGTCGTCCGTGCCTGGGAAACGGTCGTTGGATCGTCGGTCGGCGGCGTTTCCTCCGCGCGCACGGAAAGCGGGTCCTGTGGAGCGGCCTCTGCCTGCATGTTTTCCTCCGAAGAGACAGCAGGGTCGGATGGCTGAGCGTCGTCGCCCGGTTCCAGGGTGGGTGTCTCGTCCGAAGGCTGGGCAGCAACCGAGAAGAGGTCAGGCGCCGAGGCCGAGGTCGTGTCGGGATCTTCACCCAAGCCAGCTGCCGGCACGACGGAGTCTTCGGGTGCATCCGCGCGGTCGTCAGCGTCGTCGAAGGACGACGATTGCGAACCGGGCGCGCTTTCTTCATCGGCAGCCGCGTTTGCGCGTGTTTGCATGTCGACCACGTTCATTGACGTATCTTCCGGCGCGTCCGTACCGATCGGATCAGTATCAATGGTGATTGTCCCGTCAAGCGGTTGGGAAAACGCCGCCACATGCTTGACGCCCTGTTCGCGCAGCACTTTCTGGACGCCTTTTATGGTCATGCCATCGTCGTGCAGCAGTTTCTTGATCCCGCCGAGAAGCTGCATGTCAGAAGGTCGATAGTACCGTCGACCGCCGGCGCGTTTGACCGGTTTGATCTGGCTGAACTTGCTTTCCCAGAACCGCAGCACGTGCGCCGGCGTTTCCAGCCAATCGGCTACTTCGCTTATCGTACGAAAGGCATCGGCGGATTTTGCCATTGTCTGCTCGGCTAGCGCTTGTTCCCCGCCGCGACCCGGTCTTTCATCAGGTGTGACGGGCGGAATGTCAGTACGCGTCTCGGATTGATCGGCACCTCCTCGCCTGTCTTGGGGTTGCGGCCGATACGCGCTGACTTGTCGCGAACCGAGAAAGTCCCGAAAGAGGAAATTTTCACCTGTTCACCCTGAACGAGCGCGTCGGACATGTGCTCGAGAACACTCTCGACAAGTTGCGCGGAGTCGTTCCTCGAAAGACCCACTTCACGAAACACGGCTTCGCTCAGGTCCATCCGGGTCAAGGTCTTGTCGCTCATCACGTCCCCCTGCGTTTCCCGAACTCTAGGTTGGAAGAAAACGACCTGTCAACGCCAACCACCTGAAGAACACTATTTAAGAGAATGATTTCGGCCTTTTAGGCGGGCGCTTACCAGCGAAGGACGACCGCCCCCCAGGCAAGCCCGCCGCCAATCGCTTCGGACAGGACGATGTCACCGCGCCTGATCTTGCCGTCGGCAACGCCCACCGAAAGGGCCAGCGGAATGGATGCCGCCGAGGTATTGCCATGGTCCTGCACCGTCACGATGACGTGATCCATGGGGATGCCCATCTTCTTGGCCGTCCCCTGAATTATACGAATGTTTGCCTGGTGCGGGACGATCCAGTCAATGTCCCGAGCGGAAAGCCCCGCCTTTTCAAGCGCTGCATCCGCGGTGCTCGTCAACTTCGCCACGGCCTGTCTGAACAGAGGATTGCCCTGCATGCGCAACTTGCCCGATGTTCCCGTCGTGGAAACGCCGCCATCGACGTACAGCATGTCCCGGTAACGGCCGTCGGAATTGAGATCGGTTGACAGGAGCCCGCGATCGGCACTCGTTCCGTCGCCCTCTGCCGCGTCCAGCACGATGGCCCCGGCGCCGTCGCCGAACAGCACGCACGTGGATCGATCCGACCAGTCCATGATGCGGCTGAACGTTTCAGCACCTATGACAAGAAGACGCCGGGCCTGCCCGGAAACGATCATGGCGTTCGCAGCGGCGAGCGCGTAAACGAATCCCGCACAAACGGCTTGGACGTCGAAGCCGAAACCGTGGTTCATCTGCAGTTTCTGCTGAACGATCGTCGCGACGGCGGGGAAGGTGAGGTCGGGCGTCGACGTGGCGACGATAACACCGTCAACCGAGTCCACGTCGATCTCGGCATTTGCCAGTGCGGACCGCGCGGCATTGACCGCCAGGTCCGAGGTGCTTTCGTCATCGGCTGCGAAGTGACGTCTTTCGATACCCGAGCGCGTGCGGATCCACTCGTCCGAGGTTTCGAGTGTTTCCTCGAATTCCGAATTGGGCACGACACGTTCCGGCAAGTAGTGCCCGACACCCTTCACAACGGCGCGCATCATAGTTTCATTCCAGTGTCGGCTGATCCCTCGATCGCGGCATCTTGGTCCAGCAGCGACGCAGATGCAACCCGAGCCGCCAGTTTGTCCGAAAAGCCCGACTGCGCAAGCTGGAATGCCAGCTTAACCGCCGCCGAAACGCCGGTTGCATCGGCAGCGCCGTGTGATTTGACGACAGTTCCGTTTAGGCCGAGGAACACCCCCCCGTTGGCTCTGCGCGGATCCACGCGTTTCTTGAGACGCCTAAGCGATGTGTACGCCAGGATCGAGGCGAGACGCGAAAGCGGGGTGTAGCGGAACGCTTCGCGAAGAAGGTCCGTGATGAGTTTCGCAATTCCCTCACCGGTTTTCAGTGCGACGTTCCCGGTGAACCCGTCGGTGACGATCACGTCGCACACCGTGCCGGGCAGATCCCGGCCCTCGACGAAACCCACGAACTCGAAGTCGGCGTGCTTGGCATTGGCGGCGATCAAGTCATGGGCTTCCTTCAGTTCGGCACGGCCCTTGTGTTCCTCCGTGCCGACGTTCAACAGGCCGATGCGGGGTCGTGACAAGCCAAAGCCGTTGCGCGCGTATGATGCGCCCATGAGCGCATATTGCATCAGGTCCTTGGCATCCGCGCGAATGTCGGCGCCGCCATCCAGCATGATATTGAAGTTCTGAGGATTCTGCGACGGCCACATAACCGCGATGGCCGGTCGGTAAATGCCGGGAAGTTTCCGCAGCCGCATCACCGACAGGAGCATCAAAGCGCCGGTGTTGCCGCAGGAAACGCACACCGTCGCCTCGCCATTCCGCACGGATTCCAGTGCGGACCACATCGACGTGTTTCGACCCTGCCGCAGCACGTTGCTCGGCTTGTCCTCCATCGCGACAACGTCCTGCGCATCGCGGATCTCGCACCGTCCCGCCAGATGCCTGCGGCGGGCAACCAGCCGCGTCAGCTGGTCTTCGGGGCCGTGCAGGATGAAACCGATATCCGGGTTTTTCCGGGCTGAACTGGCAATGCCGGCGACAACGGCCGAGGGGCCCATATCACCCCCCATGGCATCTACCGAGATGATAGTGCGCCCCACACCGGCCTGCGTTTGATCCTGACTTGCGGCCATGCGCGCGGCAGTCCTCGGTCGTTAAGCCGCGTCGTCGTCCAGATCGACCTCGTCAACCATGCTCACCACCTCGCGATCCGCATAGTGACCGCACGCGGCACACACGTGGTGCGGACGCTTCAGTTCGCCGCAGTTGGGGCATTCGTTCGGATTGTCGGCGACAAGCGCGTCATGGGCGCGGCGGTTGTTCCGGCGGGATTTCGATACCTTGTTCTGTTGGACAGCCATGTCTCAACCTCAATCTGCTAAAGGCCGCTCGGGCCAAGTTTCGCGGGTTCCTAGCGGCCTTTAATCGGTGAAAAGCCGCCGGTTCAACCCCAAATTCCGGTGAAGCCGCGAGAATACAGCGAAACAAGGCGACGGCAAGCGGTTTTTCGCGGTCAATCGTTGCGGTTCAGTTTGTGCTTGAGTTCCTCGAGCGCGGCGAAGGGTTTCGTGTCGGCGTCCGTGATAGGGGCGGCGCCGGGTGGTGTCGCCGTCACCGTTATTGGCTCGGCGTCGTCCCGGCGCGGATAGTCTGGCGCCTCTAGCGCGAGTGTTTCGATCATGATCTTCTGCAGGTCGACGAGGCCGGGCAAAGGATCGATTGTGTCGTCCTCGGGCATTTCGGTTTCGGTGCCCGGGCCCGGCTCCACCATGTCGTCCACGAAACGCCGTATGACACTCGTGTCTATCCGGGTGGTGACAGGATCAAGCGTTGCGACGCATTTCTGCGTGACTGTCGCCCCGAGCTTGGCCTCCAGCACGACGTCGTCATTGCCTGTCACCCCGAGCGTTCCGCTGAAAGACAGTTTGCGAATCTTTTCAAAGCCCAGTGTCCGGGAAATTTCGGCGCGCTCCGCGTCATCGGGGCGCAGTTCGAACGATAGACTGCCCGAGCGCGATATATCACGAATGCTGACGCTTTTGGCGTCTTGTCGGTGTTTGGCCATGCGTGTGGACACGCTTCCTTTCTTGAACCCATGGGTCACATTGCTATAAGCCAATAAAAGGCCGGCGGCCGCCGTATCAAGAGGATATGCATGTTTGTTAGCAGAATTCGCGCGCGGTTGATCGCGGCTTTCGTCTGTGTCGCTGTTGTCGCGGCGTGCAGCGCGACCTTTCGCAAACATGGGTATACGCCGAGCGACGAGCAACTTTCCGCGCTTGTCGTCGGCGTCGACACACGCTCCACCGTCGATGATGTCATCGGCGCGCCATCGGCCTCCGGCATGCTGAGTGACGGCGATTACTATTACGTGAGCAGCCGCTTCCGTCATTATGGCGCATTCGCACCCGAAGTAGTGGAGCGGCAGGTCGTGGCCATCAGTTTCGACGATGCGGACACGATCGCGAATATCGAACGCTTCGGGCTGGAGGAAGGGCGCGTCGTGCCTTTGACCCGTCGGGTCACCGATTCTTCTGTTGTCGGACGAGGTTTCCTCCGGCAACTCTTCAAGAACCTCGGAAACTTCAACCCGGGCGAACTGTTCGACTGAGCCGCGTCACAAGGGTGTCATGAATTGTGTGCGACCTGTGACGGCGGTAGCGTTGCAGCAAGCGATCCGGGGTGACCCATGACGCCATTGCAGAAGGGCCGATACAGGGCGCGTGCCGCCCGGGACCTTGACGACAGGCAGGCCGCACAGCGGTTGCGCCAATCCGCGTTCGTCGGCAGCGACCGGCCCGGCGAGCTTGATCAGGACAAATTCGATGATCTGTGCATCCACGTCCTCGTCGAGAATATCGATACCGACGAACTCGTGTGCTGCTACAGGCTGGTGCCACTTGCGCACGGCAAGCAGATTGATCGTACCTATTCAGCTCAGTTCTATGACCTTTCGGCGTTAACCGAATTCACCGAGCCGATGGTCGAGATGGGACGTTTCTGCATATGCCCCGGCATGCGCGACCCGGACATCCTGCGCGTCGCGTGGGGAGCAATGACGCGGTATGTCGACGATCAAGGGATCGGGATGCTGTTCGGCTGTTCGTCGTTCACCGGCATCAACGCCGAAGATTACCTCGACGTGTTCGCATTGTTGAAGCAGAAGCATATCGCGCCACGCTGCTGGCGGCCCAAGATCAAGGCCCCTACGATATTCCGATTCGCACAGGCGCCCGAACGCGCTGACGAGGACCGGCGCAAAGCCATGCGGCGCATGCCGCCGCTGCTGCGGACGTACCTTTTGATGGGGGGGTGGGTCAGCGATCACGCGGTCGTCGACAGGGACCTCGGCACGCTTCACGTTTTCACCGGGCTCGAAATCGGGGCGATACCAAAGATGCGCCAGCAGCTGTTGCGGGCTGTCGCGCAGTAACTTGACGGCGTCGGGGCGTCGGGATAGCCCGCTGCCATGGCTCGAGCACCTCTTTTGCAGTTATCCGACATCTCGCTGACATTCGGCGGCGCCCCCTTGTTTGACGATCTCTCACTCGTGATCCAGCCGGGTGACAGGGTAGCTCTTGTCGGCCGTAACGGATCCGGCAAGTCGACCTTGATGAAGGTGATGGCTGGGCTTGTCGAGCAGGATACCGGAACGCGTGTCACAGCCCCGGGGACAAGCGTGGGCTACATGGAACAAGACCCTGACATGGGTGAGTTTTCAACCTTGGGCGCCTTCGCGGGCAGCGAGCTGGATGAAAGCGAGCGTTACCGCGTCGAAATGGCGGCCGAGGGGCTGAAGTTCGATCCGGAATGTCCCGTCAACACGGCGTCGGGCGGCGAGCGGCGCCGGGCGGCCTTGGCCAAGCTCATGGCCGAGGCGCCGGACCTGATGCTTCTGGACGAGCCGACGAACCACCTCGATATCGAGGCGATCGCATGGCTTGAAACGCAGTTGAAGGAAACACGAACCGCCTTTGTGCTCATCAGCCATGACCGCGCCTTTCTGCGTGAACTAACACGTGCAACTCTCTGGATAGACAGGGGAATGGTTCGGCGCCAAGAAAAGGGTTTCGAACACTTCGAGGCATGGCGCGACAAGGTCTGGGAAGAAGAGGATGCCGCGCGGCACAAGCTCGACCGCAAGATCAAGTCCGAGGCCCGGTGGGCCGTGGAGGGAATCAGCGCTCGGCGCAAACGGAACCAGGGCCGTGTCCGTGCGCTGCAATCGCTGCGCGCCGAACGCGCCGCGCAGATCAAGCGGCAGGGTACGGCGGCACTGGCGCTTGATTCGGGGCCCAAATCCGGCAAGAAGGTGATCGAGGCCCGCGATATCGCGAAGAGCTACGATGACAAACCCATCCTGACGAGCTTTGACCTGCGGGTTCTGCGCGGCGACCGCGTCGCGTTTGTCGGGCCGAACGGGGTCGGCAAGACGACGCTTCTGAAACTCCTGCTCAAGGAGATCGAGCCGGACACGGGCAGCGTGACCCATGGCACCAATCTGGAGCCGGCGGTGTTCGATCAGGCGCGCGCGCGCCTCGACCCTGAAATGACCCTCTGGGACAGCCTGACCGGTGATCGCGACATGCGGGTGTCCGGGCAGGCCGACCAGGTCATGGTACGTGGCCAGCCGCGCCACGTGGTCGGATACCTCAAGGATTTCCTGTTCGATGAGAGGCAGGCAAGAGCGCCGGTCAAGTCCTTGTCGGGCGGGGAAAAAGCGCGTCTTTTACTTGCGAAGCTGATGGCACGGGAAAGCAATCTCCTCGTACTGGACGAGCCGACCAACGACTTTGATATCGAGACGTTGGACTTGTTGCAGGAGCTGCTGGACGATTACGAGGGGACCGTGCTGCTGGTCAGTCACGACAGGGACTTCCTTGATCGGGTGGCCACCACGACAATCGCCATGGAGGGGGACGGGCGTGCCACGGTTTACGCGGGGGGCTGGTCCGACTACCAGTCGCAGCGTCGCGAGCGCGGGCAGGTGGAAAGTCGCCCCGCCGAGGGGAAAAAGCGCAGCAAACCCGAGAAAGAAAAGGAAAAACAATCGAGTGACAGCATTTCCTTTACCGAGAAGCACCGGTTGGACGAGCTGCCGCAGGTGATCGAGCGGCTGGAGTCCGAGATCGCCAAGCTGGAGCAACTGCTGGCCGATCCCGACCTTTTCACGCGCGAACCGGTGAAGTTCCGCAAGGCGACCGAGGCACTGAGCGCGCGGCAGGAGACGCTGCGGGCGGCGGAAGAGGAATGGTTGACGCTGGCTGAAAAGGCCGAAAACTGAGGTCTGCCTTGCGTCGGTATCACGGCGGTATCGCGTGGGTGTCGATCAACGCGGGAGAACGGGTGATGTCGGGCAAAGAAACAACGCCGCTGCGGGACAGCGTGCGGCTGCTTTACGAAGGCCGAAGCAAGCGGGCGACCCGCTTCCGCTATGGCCTGCTGATCTTCGACGCGGTAAGCATCATTTTCTTCCTCGCGACGGCGGCGATGGTGCCGGGGCGGCTGGTTCTGGTGGCGGACGCGGTGATCGGGGCGGTGATCCTCGCCGACCTGCTGGCACGGTTCTGGATTGCCGAAAACCGGACGCGATTGCTGCGCAGGTTCTACGTGATCGTGGATATCGCGGTGCTGGCCTCGCTGGCGGCGGCGCCGTTCATCGGGCAGGGGCTGGCGGTGATGCGGGTCCTGAGGGCGTTGCGGCTGGTGCATTCGTATCACCTGCTGAAAGACCTGCGGCGGGATTCGAAGGTCTTCCGGCAACGCGAAGACGCCATCCTTGCCACGGTCAACCTCGTGGTGTTCGTCTTCGCGATGACGGCGCTCGTCCATACGCTGCGGGGCAGCCAAGAGCCCGGGCTGACAAGCTATTTCGACGCGCTCTACTACACGGTGACGGCGCTGACCACGACGGGTTTTGGCGACATTACCCTGACAACACCGCTCGGGCGCCTCTTGTCGGTCGGGATCATGGTGGTCGGTGTCGGGCTGTTCCTGACGCTGGTCAAGGCGATCTTCTCGCCGGCGAAGGTGCGGTACAAGTGCCCCGAATGCGGTCTCACCCGGCATGACCTGGACGCCATCCATTGCAAGCATTGCGGGCTGGAGCTGAAGATCGAGACCGAGGGCGCGGCCTGAGCCGTCACTGCATCCGCAACGCGCCGTCGAGGCGGATGACCTCGCCGTTGAGATAATCGCATTCCACGATGAACCGGGCCAGCGCGGCGTATTCCGCCGGGTCGCCCAGCCGTTTCGGAAAGGTGACATCGTTCGCCAGCGATTCGGTCACGTCATCGGGCAGGCCCTTGAGCATCGGCGTGAGAAAGGTCCCGGGCGCGATGGCCATCACGCGGATACCGTCGCGCGCAAGGTCGCGCGCCATCGGCAGTGTCAGCCCCGCGATGCCGGCCTTGGAGGCGGCATAGGCGGCCTGGCCCTTCTGGCCGTCAAAGGCCGCGATGGAGGCGGTATGCACGATCGCCCCGCGCGTGCCATCGGGGCCGGGGGCGTTCCGCGCGATTTCCGCCGCGGCAAGCCGGGCGACGTTGAAGCTGCCCACCAGGTTGATGTCGATGGTCCGCTGGAAGGACGCGAGGCCGTGTGGCCCGTCGCGCCCGAGCGTCTTTTCGCCGGTGGCGATCCCGGCGCAATTGATCGCCGCGGTGATCCGCCCCATGCGCGCCATGGCGGTCGCGATGGCCGCACTGGCCGACTCTTCGCACGTGACGTCGGTTTCCACGAAGGCCGCGCCGATTTCCTCGGCCACCCGCGGGCCGCGGGTAATGTCACGGTCAAAAATGGTGACGTCGGCGCCCATGTCGCGGAAATGGCGCGCCGTGGCCTCGCCCAGCCCGGAGGCGCCCCCGGTGATGATCGCGGCTGTGTCGGTGATCTGCATGGGGCCTCCGGCAAAGAAATGAACACCTGTTCAGATACCGTGGTCGGGCGGGGGTGTCAAAGCCCGTCGCGCACCCACCGCGCCGAGAGGGCGAGCCCGACAACGGTAACGAGGATGCGCCAGACGTGATGCAGCGTCACGAGGGCCGGGCTGGCTTCGAGGCTGAGCGCGACGAGCGCCATTTCCGTCACGCCGCCGGGCGCGAAACTGATGAAAAGAACATCGAAGGGCTGATGCGTCAGCGGCAGCAGAACCGCCGCGCAGCCGCCCGCCATCGTCAGCATGCCGGCCACCGATACCAGCGACAGGCCGACGCCACGCAGGATGAGCGTGCGCGACAACCCGGCGAAGCGCATGCCGAGCGCGGTGCCCACCACCACCTGCGCCACGTTCACCAGCCATTGCGGGATATCGAGCGTGAAGATCCCGCTGAGCGAGATGAGCGCGGCAACCAGCATCGGGCCGGTCAATTGCCGCGCGGGCAGGCGCAGAAGCCGCCCCGCGGCGATCCCGACCAGCCCTGCCACGGCAACCGCGGACAGCGATGACATGGACACGCTGCCCTGTGCGAGGCTCATGCCGCCGGCGCTGCCGACAGGCTGGCCCAGCCAGATCGACAGTCCGAGCGGCAGAAGGGTGACGACCGTGATCACGCGCAGGAACTGTTGCAAGGTCAGGCGCGCGACATCGGCGCCGGCCGCCTCGCCCATGGCGAGCGATTCGAAGAGCCCGCCGGGCGTGGCTGAATAGAAGGCGGTGGCACGGTCATAGCGCCCCAGCCGGCGAAACACGGCATAGTTGAACCCGTGTGCCAGCCCCACGAACAGGACGAGGGCGGCGAAACCGAGGGCAAGATCGGGGGCGCGTCGGACAAGCGCCGGTGTCACCTGCGCCCCGATCATCAGCCCGATAATCGCGATGAAACCGATCCGCAGCCACGGGGGGAAGCGGTAGCCGGTCGGCAGCTTGTGGGGCAGGCCCGTCGCCACCGCGCCGGCACTGACGAGCGGCCCGATAAGGAAGGGCAGGGGTGTCCCCAGCCATGCCGCCACCAGCCCCGCGACAGTTGAAAGGGCCAGCAGGGCCGCGGTTGTGCTTGTCGTGGGCATGATGTCTTGAACCACCCCGGGGCGGCGCGGGCAAGGGGCGGTCCCGTCAGGCGAAATCGACAAACCCGTCGAAGGGCATTTCGCGCAGCCGCGTGCCGGTCGCCGCAAAGATGGCGTTGGCAAGGGCCGGGGCGGCGGGGGGCACGGGCGGCTCGCCGATCCCGCGGATCGCGTCGCCGTTCTCGAGGCCGCGCACATGTATCTCGGGACATTGGGCAAGCCGCAGGCCCGGATGGTCATGGTAATTCGCCTGCCGGGCCATCCCGTCGGCATAGGTGATCTGGCAGTTCATGGCGTGGCCCAGCCCCCAGATCACGCTGCCCTGCACGTTGTTCTCGAAATTGACCGGGTCCACGACGCGCCCGACATCGGCGGCGACCCAGACCTTGTCGAGCCGGATGCCCGCGGGGGTTTGCGTGACCTCGACCACCTCGGCGCAGGGCACGCCGAAACTTTCCACGAAGGCCACGCCGCGCCCGGTGCCGGGCGGCACCGGCGCGCCCCAGTCCGACATGTCGGCCACGGCTTCCAGCACCTTGCGCGCGGTGGCGTTGCTCACCAGGCGCAGGCGTTCGGCCATCGGATTGGCCCCGGCGGCGTGGATCAGCTCGTCGAGAAAGCTGTCGAAGACGAAGCCCGCGCCGGGGGCGCCGACGGCCCGCCACGAGGACACAGGGGCAAGCGCGGGCGCGCGGTAGGCGCGCATCCGGTAATGGGGCAGGGCATACGGGGCATTCCACGCGCCGGCGGCGATCTGGATGTCCGGGCCGGGCGCGGGCAGGCCGGCCCGGCCCATCTGCGAGGCCGTGACGGAGGGCGCGGCGATGGACAGGTCGATGGCGTGGACCTGTCCGTCGCGCACCGCGCCGCGCGCCCGGCCCATGGCGATGTGGCGCGGGAAGTCCTGGGCGAAATCCTCTTCCCGGCGGTAGGTCAGTTTCACGGGGGTGCCGCGCATCCGGTTGGCGATCTCGGCGGCCTGCGTGACGTAAGCGAATTCCAGCCTGTGGCCGAAGCTGCCGCCGGTGACCTGGTTGTGAAAGCGGACCTGCCGGGGCGCGTGGCCGGTAATGCCGGCGACCTGTCGTTGCAGCATCCGCGGAAGCTGGGCGCCGGACCAGATATCGACGGCCGCGTCGGTGACGAGCGCCGTGGCGTTGAGTGGCTCCAGCGGCTGGTGGGCGGCGTAGGGCACCCGGTACTCGGCCCGCCGCGTCTGGGTGGCCGCGTCGAGCGTCCCGGCGGCGTCACCATCGTCGCGCCACGTGGCGTCGTGCCGGTCACCGGTGAACGAATCGGCGAGCGTGGCCCAGTGATCGGCCTGTTCGGCCGGGTAAGGGGCCGGCCCCCAGTCGAAGCGGTCTCGAACAGCAGGCCGTCGGGTAAGTCCTCGCGGCCCCTGGGGGACAGGTTCTGTTGGCGCAGGCTGTCGCTCCATCCCAGTGCTT
>NZ_JBKOTX010000031.1:0-41794 GCF_047086965.1 Roseovarius halophilus (ex Wu et al. 2025)
CGCTTCATCTCAGATGCCATCTTCGGCCAGTCTGGCTCGGTCAGGTCCCCCGGTGGGCGGCCAACGCGCTGGAACACAACCTGCTTCAGCGTGGAACCATGCCCAAGCCGACGCCCGAGGCCGTCGAGGCCGCGGGCGAAGAGGCCAGGACCGATGGTGGCAACACCACCGGGCAGTCGACCAAGCCCGAGATGCTGCGCGCCCCGCGCGACGGCGGGGCCGACGATCTCAAGCAGATCAAGGGGGTGGGCCCCAAGTTGGAACAGCTGCTCAACTCAATGGGCGTCTATCACTTCGATCAGATTGCCGGCTGGACCGCGGACGAGGTTGCCTGGCTCGACGACAACCTGCAGGGCTTCAAGGGCCGGGTATCCCGTGACGACTGGGTCGCCCAGGCGCAGGTTCTGGCCCAGGGCGGGGCAACCGAATTCTCGGACAAGGTGAAAAAGGGCGACGTCTATTGAAAGATGGATGCTGCAGTGCAACAATCAGGGTGCCCGGCGTGACGTGGGCCTCTTTTTAGAGCACCGATCGGGGAGGATCGGCGCGGATCATGCAAGTGGGCCCGCCCCGCGGGTCCGGAAAGGATTTTTGCGATGTTCTCCTCCGAAAGCCTGACAAGGCTGCCGGGCGCCATGATGCGCCTGGGGCTTCAGTCCACCGCCCCCGTGGCGGCCATGATGGCAAGCCAGACCAGCATGGTGAAATGGGTGGTTGCGCCCACGATGGTCGCTCTGCGTCCGGCGTCGATGCCCGCGCCGAAAGCTGCGCCCACGGCCAAGGCCCCGGCGGCCAAGACGCAGGCGTCAAAGACTGCCGCGAAGGCCGAAGCGCCCAATGCTGAGGCGCCCAAACCTGCTGCAAAGGTGGAGGCGCCCAAGGCCGCTGCCAAGGCCGAAGCGCCCAAGCCCAAGGCGAAAGCGGACAGTGCGACGCCGGCCGGGAAATCACAGTCGGCCAAGCCGGCCGCGCAGACAGAGGCGCCCAAGCCTGCGGTGAAGGCCGAAGCGACGAAACCTGCCGCCGCGCCAGAGGCCGCGGCGACCGAGACGACCAAGCCCGCCGCAAAAACGCCTGCCGCCAAGACCTCCGCCAAACCGGCGGCCAAGGCTGCCAAACCGGCACCGAAGGCTGCCAAACCGGCACCCAAGTCTGCCGAGCCGGCCGCCAAGGCTGACGCGAAGACATCCGCCAAGCCGGCAGCGGAACCGGCGGCCCCCAAGGCCGGGACCGAGCCGTCCCCCAAGCAGGGCGGCGGCAAGGCGGCCGCCCCGAGAAAGGCGAAGGCCCCCGCGGCAAAGTCGCCCGCTGCGCGCGAGAAGGTGGAAACCACCGCCTACACGCCTAAATCCGGGTCAAAGGGCGAGTCGGTGACGCTTTCGGCCATGCCCGAGTCGGACAGCAAGACAGACAGCCAGTAGGACGACCGTGCCAGACCACGATCACGACCCCCGCGACATCGATCCGGACCGCGCCGAAATCGCTGCCAAGGGGCGTCGGATTGCCCTTGTCATGGTTGCCTCGGCACTGCTGTCGGTCTTCGCCCCGGCGATCACCGGTACACTTGGCCTCGCCCCGCGATTTGCCGTCCTGCTGACGCTCTTCGCGCTGGCGGGGTTCATTTGGTGTCTGGCTGTCACCTACAAACTCTGGCAGAAGACCAGGCAGAAATGACGGTGCCCCGCGCCGGGGCAGGATAGGGAACCCGCCGATGCTCGCAGACAAAGACCGCATTTTCACCAACCTCTACGGAATGCACGACCGCACGCTCAAGGGCGCCAAGACGCGGGGCCATTGGGATGGCACCGCCGGCATCCTGCAAAAGGGGCGCGACTGGATCATCGACCAGATGAAGGCCAGCGGGTTGCGCGGGCGTGGCGGTGCGGGGTTTCCAACGGGGCTGAAGTGGTCCTTCATGCCCAAGGAAAGCGACGGGCGCCCGTCCTACCTCGTGGTCAACGCCGACGAATCCGAGCCGGGCACTTGCAAGGACCGCGAGATCATGCGCCACGATCCGCACACGCTGATCGAAGGCTGCCTGATCGCCAGCTTCGCGATGAACGCCCATGCCTGCTACATCTACATCCGCGGCGAATACATCCGCGAGCGTGAGGCGCTGCAGGCGGCCATCGACGAAGCCTATGACGCCGGGCTGCTGGGCCGCAACGCCGCCCAGTCGGGCTGGGATTTCGACCTCTACCTGCACCACGGCGCCGGGGCCTATATCTGCGGCGAGGAAACCGCCCTGCTGGAGTCGCTCGAAGGCAAGAAGGGCATGCCCCGGATGAAGCCGCCGTTCCCGGCCATGGCCGGGGTCTATGGCTGCCCGACCACCGTGAACAACGTCGAATCCATCGCCGTGGTGCCGACCATCCTGCGCCGCGGGCCCGAGTGGTTCGCGGGCATGGGCCGCCAGAACAACGCGGGCACCAAGATCTTTGCCATCTCGGGCCATGTGAACAACCCCTGCGTCGTCGAGGAAGAGATGAGCATCTCGTTCGAGGAGCTGATCGACCGGCACTGCGGCGGCGTGCGTGGCGGCTGGGACAACCTGAAGGCGGTGATCCCCGGCGGGTCCTCGGTGCCCTGCGTGCGCGGTGAGAACATGCGCGACGCGATCATGGATTTCGACGCGCTCAAGGAAAAGGGGTCCAGCATGGGCACCGCCGCGGTGATCGTCATGGACAAGTCCACCGACATCATCAAGGCGATCTGGCGGCTGGCGGCCTTCTACAAGCACGAAAGCTGCGGTCAGTGCACCCCCTGCCGCGAGGGCACCGGCTGGATGATGCGGGTGGTGGAGCGCCTGGTGAAGGGTGACGCCAGCGTCGAGGAGATCGACATGCTCTGGGACGTGACCAAGCAGGTCGAGGGCCACACGATCTGCGCGCTGGGCGATGCCGCAGCCTGGCCGATCCAGGGCCTGATCCGCAACTTCCGCGACGAGATCGAGGATCGTGTCAAGGGCCAGGCCATCGCGGCGCAGTAAGGCGCCACGCGGCCTGTGACCCTGCGAAGGCGGCCCCGGGGCCGCCTTTTCCTTTTGCTGGGGCGTGCTCGGACAAGCGCAGGCCTGAGCCCTGATCCGCCGAGACCTGCGCCCACGCCGCTGGTGCTATTGCATATCACCGGCACAGGGCCGACCTCTGGGCGGCAATCTTGAGAAGGTGCGCTGCAATGTCCGCTGTTTCCTGTCTTCGCCCGGTGTCTGCCCTGGCCCTGTCCCTGGCGCTTGTGGCCACGCCGCTGGTGGCCCGCCCGCCCTTGAGCGAGGTGTCCAAAGTCACCGAGGGACTGATCGCCACCGGCATCGCCCACGAGATCAGCGAGGTCTGCCCCAGCCTTCAGGCCCGCCGCCTGCGCGGCTTTGGGTTCCTGATGTCGTTGCGCCAGCACGCGCGGAGCCTCGGTTATAGCCGCGATGAGGTCGATGCCTATGTCGACAATGACGCCGAGGCGGACCGGCTGGAAGGGATCGCCCGCGCCCGGTTGGCCAAGATGGGCGCAGTCAAGGGCCAGCCCGGAACCTATTGCCGGGTGGGGCGGCGTGAAATGGCCGCCGACAGCCAGATCGGGCGGCTGCTGCGGTAGGATCAAATCCCGATAAAACCAATCGGGTATGACCCCGCGCCGTGCCTGATTTTTCCCGGGCTTTTTGGCCTGTTCCTGCTGGCATACTATGTTGTGTCACGTTAGAACGCACCGCAACCGCCCCGGGCCGGTGACGGCCGCCCGGGACGCAAAGGCGATAGGGGAATGCCCATGTCCGATCTGCGCAAGGTCATCATCGACGATCACGAAATCGAGGTTGAGGGGGCCATGACCCTCATCCAGGCCTGTGAAGAGGCCGGAATCGAGATCCCGCGCTTTTGCTACCACGAACGCCTGTCCATCGCCGGCAACTGCCGCATGTGTCTGGTCGAGGTCGTGGGCGGCCCGCCCAAGCCCGCCGCCTCCTGCGCGATGCAGGTCAAGGACCTGCGCCCCGGCCCCGAAGGTCAGCCGCCCGTGGTCAAAACCAATTCGCCCATGGTCAAGAAGGCCCGCGAGGGGGTGATGGAGTTCCTGCTCATCAACCACCCGCTGGATTGCCCGATCTGCGACCAGGGTGGCGAGTGCGATCTGCAAGACCAGGCCATGGCCTATGGCGTCGATTTCAGCCGCTACCGCGAGCCCAAGCGCGCGGTGGACGATCTCGATCTCGGCCCGCTGGTCGAGACGCATATGACGCGCTGCATTTCCTGCACCCGCTGCGTGCGTTTCACGACCGAGGTCGCGGGCATCCATCAGATGGGCCAGACCGGCAGGGGCGAGGATGCCGAGATCACCGCCTATCTGGGCGAGACGCTGGACAGCAACCTTCAGGGTAACATCATCGACCTGTGCCCGGTGGGCGCGCTGGTCTCCAAGCCCTATGCCTTCACCGCCCGCCCGTGGGAGCTGACCAAGACGGAATCCATCGACGTGATGGATGCCATGGGGGCCAGCATCCGCGTGGATACCAAGGGCCGCGAGGTCATGCGTTTCCTGCCGCGCAACCATGACGGCGTGAACGAGGAATGGATTTCCGACAAGACGCGCTTTGTCTGGGACGGACTGCGCCGCCAGCGGCTCGATCGTCCTTACGTGCGCGAGAACGGCAAGTTGCGCGCCGCGACCTGGCCCGAGGCCCTGTCGGTGGCCGCCGAGAAGATCAAGGGCGCCAAGAAGCTGGCCGGGCTGGTGGGTGATCTGGCCCCGGTCGAAGCCGCCTATGGCCTCAAGCACTTGATCGAAGGGCAGGGCGGTGTCGTGGAATGCCGCACCGACGGCGCGAAACTGCCCGCGGGCAACCGCTCGGGCTATGTCGGCACCGCGGCCATCGAGGATATCGACGACGCGAAATTCATCCAGCTGATCGGCACCAACCCGAGCAACGAGATGCCCGTGCTCAACGCCCGCATCCGCAAGGCTTGGCTGAACGGGGCCGAGATCGGCCTTGTCGGCGAAGCGGCGGACCTGACCTATGACCACGCCCATGTGGGCACCGACCGCGCCGCGCTGGAAAGCCTGCTGGGCAAGGACCATGGTGCCGTAAAAGAGGCGTCCAGCCTTGTCATCGTCGGCCAGGGCGCCCTGCGCGCGGAGGATGGCGCTGCCGTGCTGGCCGCCGCCATGCAACTGGCCGAGGAGACCGACAGCAAGCTGCTGGTCCTGCACACCGCTGCCGGCCGCGTGGGGGCGATGGACGTGGGCGCGGTGGCCCCGGGCGGCATGGATGACATCGAAGGCGCCGACGTGGTCTACAGCCTCGGGTCGGACGAGGTGGACATCTTTGAGGGGGCTTTCGTGATCTACCAGGGCAGCCATGGTGACCGCGGCGCGCATCGCGCCGATGTCATCCTGCCGGGTGCGGCCTACACCGAGGAACAGGGCCTCTTCGTGAATACCGAGGGCCGCCCGCAGCTGGCCCTGCGCGCCGGCTTCGCGCCGGGCGCGGCCAAGGAAAACTGGGCGATCCTGCGCGCGCTTTCGGCCGAGGTGAGCGCGACCCAGCCCTGGGGTTCGCTGGCGCAGCTGCGCCAGGCGCTTGTGGCAGAGGTGCCCCACCTGCAACAGGTCGACGAGGTGCCGGAAAATGCCTGGGCCCCGCTCGCGCCCGGCCCGCTGGGCAAGGGAGATTTCCAGAATGCGATCAAGGACTTCTACCTGACGAACCCGATCGCCCGGGCCAGCGAGCTGATGGCGCAGCTCTCGTCCGAGGCCAAGGCCCGGGCCGAGGCCCCCATGGCGGCGGAGTGAGGGTATGACGCGCGCGGGGCTCATAGCGGCAATGGTGCGGGCGGGGCGGGCAAACCATATGGCCCCTGCAGGCCCGTCCGATGCGCTTGGAACGATTGACTCCGTGGCTGCCGTCGCCGATTGCGCGCGACACGGCAGCCCGACGGTCTGAGGGGACAACCATGGTCGAATTCTTCACTACTACAAATCTGGGTATCGTGCTGCTGGTTCTTGGCCAGTGCCTTCTGGTGCTCGTTCCGCTGCTGACGGCGCTGGCCTTCCTGCTGCTGGCCGACCGCAAGGTCTGGGCCGCGGTGATGATGCGACGCGGGCCCAACGTGGTCGGCGCCTTCGGCCTGCTCCAGAGCTTTGCCGACTTCATCAAGTACATCTTCAAGGAGGTCGTGATCCCGGCCGGGGCGGACAAGATCGTCTTCCTCATGGCCCCGATGATGACCTTCGTGCTGGCCGTGATCGCCTGGGCGGTGATCCCCTTCAACGACCGCTGGGTCCTGGCAGACATCAACGTGGCCATCCTCTATGTCTTCGCCGTCTCCACGCTCGAGGTCTACGGCGTGATCATGGGCGGCTGGGCCTCGAACTCGAAGTATCCCTTCCTCGGCTCGCTGCGCTCGGCGGCGCAGATGATCTCTTACGAGGTCTCGATCGGCCTGATCATCGTGGGCGTGATCCTCTCGACCGGATCGCTGAACTTTGGCGATATCGTCGCCGCGCAGGACGGCGCCTGGGGCATCTTCAACTGGTACTGGCTTCCGCATTTCCCGATGGTCTTCCTGTTCTTCATCTCGGCGCTGGCCGAGACGAACCGCCCGCCCTTCGACCTGCCCGAGGCGGAGTCGGAACTGGTGGCGGGCTACCAGACGGAATATTCCTCGACGCCGTTCCTGCTGTTCATGATCGGCGAGCTGATGTCGGTGGTGCTGATGTGCGCGCTGGTCTCGCTGATGTTCTTCGGCGGCTGGCTGTCGCCCATTCCGGGGCTGCCCGACGGGATCTTCTGGCTGCTGCTGAAGATGGGCTTTTTCTTCTTCATCTTCGCCATGGTGAAAGCGATCACGCCGCGCTACCGCTATGACCAGCTGATGCGGCTGGGCTGGAAGGTCTTCCTGCCGGTCAGCCTTGGCTGGGTCGTGCTGGTGGCCTTCCTGGCCAAGTTCGAAATCTTCGGTGCCTTCTGGGCCCGTTACACGATGGGGGGCTGACATGACGACGATGGATTACACGCGGGCGGCCAAGTATTTCCTGCTGCAGGACTTCTTCAAGGGGTTCAAGCTGGGGATGCGCTACTTCCTGGCGCCCAAGAAGACGATCAACTACCCGCACGAAAAGGGCCCGCTCAGCCCGCGGTTTCGCGGCGAACACGCCCTGCGCCGCTATCCCAACGGCGAGGAACGCTGCATCGCATGCAAGCTGTGCGAGGCGATCTGCCCCGCGCAGGCGATCACCATCGACGCCGAGCCGCGCGAGGACGGCAGCCGCCGGACCACGCGCTATGACATCGACATGACCAAGTGCATCTACTGCGGCTTCTGCGAAGAAGCCTGCCCGGTGGATGCGATTGTCGAGGGGCCGAATTTCGAGTTCTCGACCGAGACCCGCGAAGAACTCTACTACGACAAGGAAAAGCTGCTGGCCAATGGCGACCGCTGGGAAGCCGAGATCGCCCGCAACCTCGAACTGGACGCGCCGTACCGATGATTTCTCGCGCTTTCCTCTCAGCCGCGAGCGCTCCGTCCACGGAGCGCCGCCCCGCCCCGCAGGCGCGGCAGGGTGGAGGTGCCCCATGACCGGTGACACCCCGTTCGAGGCCATGCTGAAGGCCGGGCAGGACTGGGCGAGAACGCTAAACCCGTCGGTCGAGCCCTTCACACCCAAGGGCTTCGAGACGCTCTTTCCGACCATGCCGCGCGACCTGATGGAAGCGACCATGGGCAAGGGTCTGAACCCCGAGGGGCTGGAGTCCAAGACGCGCCTGTTGCTGACGCTCCAGGGGCTGACGATCATGGGCGCCCAGGCCGAGGCGCAGATCAGGATGACGGTGCGCCACGCCATCGAGGCGGGCGCCACGCAACAGGAAGTGGCCGAAACCATCGCCCTGGGTGGGCTCTTCGGCGGCGTTCCGGCAATGACCAAGGCGATGGACCTCGCCTCGGACGTGATGGAAAAGGACGGTGACACATGACACCCATGGTTCTGGCATTCTATGCCTTCGCGACCACGACGCTTGTGGGCGGTCTGATGACCGTCATCAGCCGCAATCCCGTGCACTCGGTCCTCTGGCTGATCCTGGCCTTTCTCAGCTCGGCGGGGCTTTTTGTGCTGCTGGGGGCGGAGTTCATCGCGATGCTGCTGATGATCGTCTATGTCGGCGCCGTCGCGGTGCTGTTCCTTTTCGTGGTCATGATGCTGGACATCGACTTTTCCCAGCTCAAGGCCGAGATGGCGAAATACATGCCGCTGGCGCTGGTCATCGGGGTGATCCTGCTGATGCAGCTGGCCATCGCCTTCGGGGCCTGGGGCTTTGACGAGGGCGCGCAGGGCCGCCTCGCCGCGCCGGTCGAGGGGGGTGTGCAGAACACCGCCGGGCTGGGGCTACTGATCTACGACACCTATTTCATCCTGTTCCAGCTGGCCGGGCTGATCCTGCTGGTCGCCATGATCGGGGCCATCCTGCTGACCCTGCGGCACCGCCAGGACATCCGCCGCCAGGACATCCTTGCGCAGATGTACCGCGACCCGCAAAAGGCCATGGAACTCAAGGACGTCAAACCGGGGCAGGGGCTGTAACCATGATCGGACTCGAACATTATCTTTCCGTCGCCGCGGCGCTTTTCGTGATCGGCATCTTCGGGCTGTTCCTGAACCGCAAGAACGTCATCATCCTGCTGATGAGCATCGAACTGATGCTGCTGGCGGTGAACATCAACTTCGTGGCCTTCTCAAGTTTCCTTCAGGACATGGTCGGGCAGGTCTTCACCCTCTTCGTGCTGACCGTCGCCGCCGCCGAGGCCGCGATCGGGCTGGCCATCCTGGTGTGCTTCTTCCGCAACCGGGGCACCATCGACGTCGAAGACGTCAACGTGATGAAAGGCTAAGGCGACATGGAAACCATCCTCCTCTTCGCGCCGCTTGTCGGGGCCATCGTCGCGGGCTTCGGCTGGAAGATGATCGGCGAGCAGGCGGCCCAGTGGGTCGCCACGGGGCTGCTGTTCCTGTCGGCGCTGCTATCCTGGATCGTCTTCCTGACTTTCGACGGCACGACCGAGCATGTTGAGATCCTGCGCTGGATCCAATCGGGCACGCTTGACACCTCCTGGGGTATCCGCATGGACCGGCTGACGGCGGTCATGCTGATCGTCATCACGACCGTCTCGGCGCTCGTGCATCTGTATTCCTTCGGCTACATGGCCCATGACGAGAACTTCCGGGAGGGCGAGCATTACAAGGCCCGTTTCTTCGCCTATCTGTCGTTCTTCACCTTCGCCATGCTGATGCTGGTGACCGCTGACAACCTGGTGCAGATGTTCTTCGGCTGGGAGGGTGTGGGCGTCGCCTCCTACCTGCTGATCGGCTTTTACTACCGCAAGCCGACCGCGAATGCCGCTGCCATCAAGGCCTTCGTCGTCAACAGGGTCGGCGATTTCGGCTTTGCCCTCGGCATCTTTGCGATCTTCTTTCTGGTCGACTCGATCAAGCTGGACGATGTCTTCGCCGCCGCTCCCGACCTGGCCGAGACGCAGATCCGCTTCCTCTGGGCCGAGTGGAACGCCGCCAACCTGATCGGCGTGCTGCTCTTCATCGGGGCTATGGGCAAATCGGCCCAGTTGATCCTGCACACCTGGCTGCCGGACGCCATGGAGGGCCCGACCCCGGTGTCGGCGCTGATTCACGCCGCGACCATGGTCACGGCGGGGGTCTTTCTGGTGTGCCGGATGTCGCCGATCTACGAATTCGCGCCCGACGCGCAGGCCTTCATCGTCTTCCTGGGTGCGAGCACGGCCTTCTTCGCGGCGACGGTGGGCCTGGTGCAGAACGATATCAAGCGCGTCATCGCCTATTCGACCTGCTCGCAGCTTGGCTACATGTTCGTGGCCGCCGGCGTGGGGGTCTACTCGGTGGCGATGTTCCACCTGCTGACCCATGCCTTTTTCAAGGCGATGCTCTTCCTCGGGGCCGGCTCGGTCATCCACGGGATGCACCACGAACAGGACATGCGCAATTACGGCGGGTTGCGGCACAAGATGCCCAAGACATTCTGGGCAATGCTGATCGGCACGCTGGCGATCACCGGTGTTGGCATCCCGCTGACCGGCTGGATCGGCTTTGCCGGCTTCGCCTCCAAGGACGCCGTGATCGAGAGCGCCTATGTCGGAAGCGCGGGCGGCTATGCCTTCTGGCTGCTGGTGGTGGCCGCGCTGATGACCAGCTTCTACAGCTGGCGGCTGATGTTCATGACCTTCTGGGGTACGCCGCGCGGCAACCAGCACACCCATGAGCACGCCCATGAAAGCCCCAATGTCATGCTGGTGCCGTTGGGCGTTCTGGCCATCGGCGCGATCTTTTCCGGGGCGATCTGGTATTCCAGCTTCTTCGGCAAGACCAACGAGGTGGTGGACTTCTTCGGCGGCCAGTACGGCGAACCGACCGCCGAACTGGTCGAGGCCGTGGCCGAGCGCAGCCCCAAGGCCTCGGAACTGGGCTATGTCATGGACAGCGCGCCGGGCGAGGCGGGCATCTTCATCCGCCCCGAGAACACCGTCCTGCACGAGGCGCACTACGTGCCGACCTGGGTCAAGCTGGCGCCCTTCCTCGCCATGCTGATCGGGCTGGGCACCGCCTATCAGATGTATATCCGCCGTCCGGACCTACCGGCGAAACTGGCCGAGAACCAGCGCCCGCTTTATGACTTCCTGCTGAACAAGTGGTATTTCGACGAGCTGTACGACCTCGTCTTCGTGCGCCCCGCGCGGATCATCGGCCGCTTTTTGTGGAAGCGTGGCGACGGCAACGTCATCGACGGCGGCATCAACGGCCTGGCCCTGGGCGTGGTGCCCTTCTTCACCCGGCTCGCAGGGCGCTGGCAGTCGGGCTACGTCTTTACCTATGCCTTTGCCATGGTGATCGGGCTCGCGCTGATCCTCACCTATGTCACGATCACCGGGGGGGTCGAGTAATGGGCAACCTTCTGACAATCACGACCTTCATCCCCACCATCGCGGCGGTGATCCTGGCCATCTTCCTGCGTGGCGAGGACGAGGCGGCGCAGCGCAACGCCAAGTGGGTGGCCATGGCCGCCACGGTCATGACCTTCGTGGTCTCGCTGTTCATCCTCTTCGGGTTTAACCCCGCCGATACCGGCTTCCAGTTCGTCGAGGAACGCGACTGGCTGCTGGGTCTGCAATACAAGATGGGCGTGGACGGGATCAGCGTGCTCTTCGTGATGCTGACCACCTTCCTGATGCCGATCACCATCGCGGCCTGCTGGAACGTGACCCACCGCGTCAAGGAATACATGATCGCTTTCCTGCTGCTGGAAACGCTCATGCTGGGTGTCTTCATGGCGCTGGACTTGGTGCTGTTCTACCTCTTCTTCGAGGCGGGCCTGATCCCGATGTTCCTCATCATCGGCATCTGGGGCGGCAAGGAACGCATCTATGCGGCCTTCAAGTTCTTCCTCTACACCTTCCTCGGGTCGGTGCTGATGCTGGTGGCCATGGTGACCATGTTCTACCAGTCGGGCACCACCGATATTGAGACGCTGCTGACCCATTCGTTCGGGACCGAGACCATCACCGTCATGGGCGTGCAGGTCATCGGCGGGCTTCAGACGCTGCTCTGGCTGGCCTTTTTCGCCAGCTTCGCGGTCAAGATGCCGATGTGGCCGGTGCACACCTGGTTGCCGGACGCCCACGTGCAGGCCCCCACTGCCGGATCGGTTGTGCTGGCCGCGATCCTTCTGAAGATGGGCGGCTACGGCTTCCTGCGATTCAGCCTGCCGATGTTCCCAGTGGGGACGGAGGTTCTGGGCGATCTGGTGCTCTGGCTCTCGGCCATCGCCATCGTCTACACCTCGCTTGTCGCGCTGGTGCAGGAGGACATGAAAAAGCTGATCGCCTACAGTTCGGTGGCGCATATGGGCTATGTCACGATGGGCATCTTCGCGGTGAACCAGCAGGGCATCGACGGCGCGATTTTCCAGATGCTGTCGCACGGCTTCATCTCGGGGGCGCTGTTCCTGTGCGTGGGCGTCATCTACGACCGGATGCACACCCGCGACATCGACGCCTATGGCGGCCTTGTGAACCGGATGCCGGCCTATGCGCTGATCTTCATGCTCTTCACCATGGCCAACGTGGGCCTGCCGGGGACCAGTGGCTTCATCGGGGAATTCCTGACCCTCATGGGCGTCTTCAAGGCCAACACCTGGGTTGCCGCCGTGGCGACCACGGGCGTGATCCTCTCGGCGGCCTATGCGCTCTGGCTCTATCGCAGGGTGGTGATGGGCGACCTGATCAAGGAAAGTCTGAAGTCCATCACCGACATGACCCCGCGCGAGCGCGGCATCTTCGCCCCGCTTGTGGTCATGACCCTTCTGCTGGGGGTCTACCCCAGCCTTGTCACCGATATCATCGGCCCCTCGGTCGAGGCGCTGGTGGGTCAGGTCACGACCGCGCAAGCGGCCTTCGAGCCCACCACCATGATGGCCCAGCAGTAAGGATTTCGCGCGATGACCTCTGCCGATCTCACCACCATCCTTCCCGAAATCATCCTGGCGGTCTATGCCATGGGGGCGCTGCTGCTGGCCGTCTATACCAGCAAGGACAAGATGGCCGGGGTGCTGACCTGGACCACCGCGGCGCTGTTCCTGGCGCTGGCCCTCTGGATCGGCTTTGCCGGTGAGGGAACCACCGCGGCCTTCGGCGGCATGATCGTCGATGACGCCTATGCGCGCTTTGCCAAGGTCGTGATCCTGGCCTCCGCCGCGGCGGTCCTCGTGATGGGTGAGAGTTACATGGCCCGGCGCGACCTGCTGCGCTTCGAGTATCCCCTTCTGATCGCGCTCTCCGTGGTCGGCATGATGGTCATGGTCTCGGCCGGGGATCTCATGGCGCTCTACATGGGGCTTGAGCTGCAATCGCTCGCGCTTTATGTCGTCGCCTCGCTGCGGCGCGACAGCGTCAAATCCACCGAGGCCGGGTTGAAGTACTTTGTTCTCGGCGCGCTGTCCTCGGGGCTGCTGCTCTACGGGGCCTCGCTGACCTATGGTTATGCAGGCACGACGCTTTTCTCGGGCATCATCGAAGCCACCTCGGACGGGGTCTCGCTCGGGCTGCTCTTCGGGCTGGTGTTCCTGGTGGCCGGGCTCGCCTTCAAGGTCTCGGCCGCGCCCTTCCACATGTGGACGCCGGATGTTTACGAGGGCGCGCCGACGCCGGTCACCGCCTTCTTCGCCACGGCGCCCAAGATGGCGGCCATGGGTCTATTCGCGCGTCTGGTGCACGACGCCTTCGGCGGCAGTGTCGGCGACTGGCAGCAGATCGTGGCGTTCCTGGCCGTGGCCTCGATGTTCCTCGGCGGGATCGCGGCCATCGGCCAGACCGACATCAAGCGCCTGATGGCCTATTCCTCGATTGCGCACATGGGCTTTGCCATGATGGGGCTGGCCGCGGGAACGGCCTTCGGTGTGCAGGCCATGCTGATCTACATGACCATCTACATCGCCATGAACATCGGCACCTTCGCCTTCATCCTGTCCATGGAAAAGGACGGGCGCCCGGTCACCGATATCGCGGCGCTGAACATGTATTCGCGGGCCGAGCCGGGCAAGGCCCTGGCCATGATGGTGCTTCTGTTCAGCCTTGCGGGCGTGCCGCCGATGCTGGGCTTTTTCGGCAAGCTCTACGTGCTGCGCGCGGCCGTCGATGGCGGCCTGGCCTGGCTGGCGATCCTGGGGGTTCTGGCCTCGGTCATCGGGGCCTTCTACTACCTGCGCATCGTCTTCTACATGTATTTCGGCAAACCGACCGACGAGGCGCTCGACCGCAATGGATCGCCGGTGCTCTGGTCTTTGCTCATGGCCTCGGCGGTGGTGATGCTGGTGGGGATCGTGAACCTCTTCGGGGTGGAACCCATCGCCGAAGCGGCCGCGCGCGCCCTTGCAGGATAAGTGGCCCGCCGGGGTCGGACGCATCGTCCTTCCCCGCACCGACAGCACCCTGAGCGAGGCCGCGCGCCGCTTTCCCGAGCTGCCCGGCCCCGCCTGGATTCTTGCCCATGAACAGACCGCCGCCCGCGGGCGCCGGGGCCGGGCCTGGGCCAATCCGCCGGGCAATTTCTCGGCCACTCATGTGATGCCGCTGGACCGTCCACCGGGTGCGGTGGCGCTGCGCTCCTTCGTCATGGCGCTGGCGCTGCACGACGCGCTGGTTGCGGTGACGGGCCGGGCCGATCTTCTGGCGCTGAAATGGCCCAATGACGTGCTGCTGGCCGGCGGCAAGCTGGCGGGCATCCTTCTGGAAAGCGTCACGTTTCAGGGCCGCGTCGCCGGGCTCGCCATCGGGGTGGGCGTCAACCTCTTTGCCGCGCCCGACGCGGCGACGCTGGAACCGGGCGCAGTGCCGCCCGTCTCGCTGCGGGGCGAAACCGGGGTCAGCATCGGCGATCTGGACTTTCTCGGCCATCTGGCCCCGGCCCATGCTGCGCGCGAGGCCGCCTTCGCCACCTACGGCTTTGCCCCGATCCGCGAGGCCTGGTTGCAGCACGCCGCCCGCCGGGGCGCGCTCATCACCGCGCGCCTGACCGGCGAAGAGATCACCGGAACCTTTGAAACCGTCGACGAGAACGGATATCTGGTCCTCGGGACAGCCCATGGCCTCCGGCATATCGCCGCCGCCGAGGTGTTCCTGTGACAGGCGAGGGCCCCATGCTTCTTTGTATCGATTGCGGCAACACGAACACCGTCTTCGCGCTGTGGAACGGCGAGGAGTTCCTCTGCACCCTGCGCACCAGCACCCACCATGCCCGCACGGCGGATGCCTATTTCACCTGGTTCTCGACCCTGTTGAACCACTACCGGATCGAGCCCGAGATCACGGATGTCATCATTTCCTCGACGGTGCCGCGGGTTGTCTTCAACCTGCGCGTCTTCGCCGACCGATTTTTCGGCTGCCGCCCGCTGGTGGTGGGCAAGCCCGACTGCCAGCCGCCGGTCCCGCCGCGCGTGGATGCGGGCACCTCGGTCGGCCCCGACAGGCTGGTCAATGCGGCCGGGGCCCATGACCGGCACGGCGGCGATCTGATCGTCGTGGACTTCGGCACCGCCACCACCTTCGATGTCGTGGCGCAAGACGGCGCCTATGTCGGGGGCGTGATCGCCCCGGGCGTGAACCTCAGCCTGGAGGCGCTGCACAGTGCCGCCGCGGCCCTGCCGCATGTGGACGTGACCAAGCCGGCCCAGGTCATCGGGACCAACACCGTCGATTGCATGCAATCGGGGGTCTTCTGGGGCTATGTCGGGCTGGTCAACGGCATTTGCGAACGTATCAAGGGGGCCTACGAGCGCCCCATGAAAGTGATCGGAACGGGTGGCCTCGCCCCGTTGTTCAGTACCGGCGAGGCACTATTTGACACGGTCGAGGATGATCTGACCATGCATGGTCTGACGGTCATCCATCGCCACAACAAGGAAACCACCTGACAATGAGCAGCGACAGAATGATTTACCTCCCCCTCGGCGGCGCGGGGGAGATCGGGATGAATTGCTACGTCTATGGCTGCGGACCCGAGGGCGCCGAACGCCTGATCGTGGTCGATCTCGGGATGACCTTCCCGGACATGGACACCACGCCGGGGGTCGATCTGATCTTCCCCGACATCGCGTGGCTGGAGGCCCGTAAGGACCGGATCGAGGGCATCTTCATCACCCATGCCCACGAGGACCACGTCGGCGCCGTGGGCCACTACTGGGAAAAGCTGGGCGCACCGATCCACTGCCGCGCCTTCACCGCCAATATCGCCCGGCGCAAGATGGCCGAGCACGGCCATCCCGAGTCCACCGTGCGGACCGCCGGCGCCTGGCCCGAGGATAGCGTCACGGCCGGCCCATTCACCGTGGGCTTCGTTCCGATCAGCCACTCGATCCCCGAAAGCTCGGGGCTGGTGATCGACACCGCGCAGGGCCGGCTGGTGCATACCGGCGATTTCAAGATCGACGAGACTCCGGGCCTTGGCGAACCCTTCGACCGGGCGCTCTGGGCGCAAGTGGCCGAACCGGGTGTCAAGGCGCTGATCTGTGACAGCACCAATGTCTTCTCGCACCATCCCGGCCGGTCCGAGGCCAGTATCGGCCCCGAGATCGAGGGCCTGATGAAGACCCAGCCGGGCATGGTCGTCGCGACGACCTTTGCCTCCAATGTCAGCCGGGTGCGCACCATCGCGCAGGCCGGGGTGGCCGCGGGCCGCTCGGTCTGTCTGCTGGGCCGCGCCATGCGCCGGATGATCGAGGCGGCCTCGGAGACCGGCATCCTCGATGATTTCCCGTCGGTGATTACCCCGGAAGAGGCCAGGGACATCCCGCGCGAGAACCTTCTGCTGCTGGTCACGGGCAGCCAGGGCGAACGCCGCGCGGCCAGTGCCCAGCTTGCCAATGGCAAGTACATGGGGCTGCGGCTGAAAGAGGGAGATTCCTTCCTGTTCTCGTCCAAGACCATTCCGGGCAATGAGCGCGGCGTGATCCGGATCATGAACCAGTTCTCGGAAATGGGCGTGGACGTGATCGACGACAGCCAGGATCGCTACCATGTCTCTGGCCATGCCAACCGGCCCGACCTGAAGGCCATGCACGAAATCTGCCAGCCCGGTCTGGTGATCCCAATGCATGGCGAACACCGCCACCTGCGCGAACAGGTCAAGCTGGCAGGCGAGGGGGGCTATCCCGGTGTGCTGGCGGTCAATGGCACCATGGTGGATCTTGGCACGGGCAAGCCGGTCGAGTTCATCGAGACGGGCCGGGTCTATCTGGACGGCCGTGCCCAGGTGGGTCAGTTCGATGGCATTGTCCGCGACCGTATCCGCATGGCGCTCAACGGCCATGTCACGGTGACCCTTGTCATCGACGAGGAAAACGAGCCGCTGGGCGATCCCTGGTGCGACTTGATGGGCCTGCCCGAAACCGGGCGCAACAACGCGGACCTCTCCGAAACGCTCGAGACCGCGCTCGGCGCCTGGCTGCAACGGGCCAAGCCGGCGGTGCTGCGCGACGACGCGGTGCTGGAGAAAGACCTGCGCACGCTGACCCGGCGCACGGCCGAGAACGAGATCGGCAAGAAGCCGGAAGTGACGGTGGTTGTCAGCCGCCTGAGCTAGCGTTGCGCGAATGCCCGTCGGAACCGCGGCGGGATGGAAATTCTGGAATTTCCATCCTACCCGGTGCGGCGTTCGTCAAAGCTCTTGATGATGAATTCGGGCGCATCGTCGCCCATGCCGACAACGGCGCCGTCGCGCTGTTCGCGGCCACGCCCACCCCGGCTGCGCTTGGGGCGGCCGTCGGGTTTCTTGTCCTGGCGGGGGGCCGGCTGAGCCTTGGGGGGCTCCTCCGCCGGCTTGGCCTCGGGCGCGGGGGCCGCCTCGGGCGCGGCGGTCTTTGTCGCAGCCGCGTCGACTGCGGGGGCCTCGGTCTTGCGGCGCGACCGCGTGCGGCTGCGCTTGGGCTTTTCCGCCGGGGTCTCTTCGGGGGCCTCGGGGGCGGGGGCCACCATGGCCAGCGGGTTCTCCAGCCGCGGAATGTCCCTCTCCAGCAGCTTCTCGACCGCCTCGAAGTTCTTTTCGTCGCGCGGCCCGCAGATCATCACGGCCTTGCCCGAGCGCCCGGCGCGGCCGGTGCGGCCGATGCGGTGGACATAGTCCTCGGCATGGCTGGGCACGTCAAAGTTGAACACGTGGCTGACGGCGGGAATATCCAGACCGCGGGCGGCCACGTCCGATGCCACCAGCAGGCGGATCGTCCCCTCCCGAAAGCCGTCCAGCGTCCGCGTGCGCTGCGATTGCTCTAGGTCGCCGTGGATCGGTTCGGCGTCATAGCCGTGTTTCTTGAGCGACTTGGCCACCGCGTCCACATCCGTCTTGCGGTTGCAGAAGATGATGGCGTTGCTGCAGGCCGCGCCTTCGTTGTCGATCAGGGTGCGCAGCAGCTTGCGCTTTTCGCTGTCGGCCCGGTCCTTGCGCGAGCCCTTGAACATGACAACGCCCTGTTCGATCGTTTCCGAGGCCGTGGCTTGGCGGGCCACCTCGATCCGGGCGGGGTTGGACAGGAAGGTGTTGGTGATCCGCTCGATCTCATTGGCCATGGTGGCGCTGAAGAATAGCGTTTGGCGGGTGAAGGGCGTCAGGCCGAAGATCTTCTCGATGTCCGGGATAAAGCCCATGTCGAGCATCCGGTCGGCCTCGTCCACCACCATGACCTTGACGTCCGACAGGATCAGCTTGCCGCGTTCGAAATGGTCGAGCAGGCGCCCAGGCGTGGCGATCAGGACGTCGACGCCCTTGTCGATCCGCTGGTCCTGTTCCTTGAAGCTCACGCCGCCGATCAGCAGCGCCTTGGTCAGCTTGGTATACTTGGCGTAGGTGTCGAAGTTTTCGGCCACCTGGGTGGCCAGTTCGCGGGTGGGGCACAGCACCAGGCTGCGCGGCATGCGGGCGCGCGCCCGGCCCCGCTTGAGCATGGTGATCATCGGCAGCGTGAAACCGGCGGTCTTGCCGGTGCCCGTCTGGGCGATGCCCAGCACGTCGCGCCCCTCGAGCGCGGGGGGGATCGCCCCCGCCTGGATGGGCGTAGGGGTTTCGTAGCCGGTTTCCTCGATCGCCTTGAGTACCTTGGCATCGAGTTTCAGGTCGGAGAATTTCGTCAAAGCAAGCCTTTCGCGTGGTCGCGGCGTTGGAGACGGCCGCAGATCCTCACGCGGCCCGCCCGGCCGGATTGCCGGGGCGTCTTTAGTAGCAGCGGCATACGCGGCGGCGTGACAAAGGTCAAGGAAATCGACGGCCACGGTATGCGCCCTATCTGGTGAGAGTGAAGACGGAAACACGGATAAGGAGTCCCGATATGATCAAGAAGCACGGCAGCGCGGTCTGGAGCGGCGGATTGCAGGGCGGCAAAGGCACCGTCAGCACGCAGAGCGGGGCGATCAAGGGACTGCCCTACGGGTTCGACACCCGGTTCGAGGATGCCCCGGGCAGCAACCCCGAGGAACTGATCGGCGCCGCGCACGCGGGCTGTTTCGCCATGGCCCTGTCCAATATCCTTGGCGAGAGCGACATCGTCCCCGACGAGATCGACGCGACCTCGACCATCCACCTTTCGATGGAGGAGGGGCCCAGGGTGGTCCGGGCGCATCTCGACGTCACCATCACGGCGGCGGGCGACGAAGACACCATCATGAAGGCCGCCAAGGCCGCCGAGAGCGGCTGCCCGATCTCGCAATTGCTGGATTGCGAAATCACGATGGAGGCCCGGATCGGATGAGGCTGTTCCCCGGCCCGCGCGCCACGGCGGGCGCGCCGGGGGTCAGACCATCATTTCCTTGGTCGCCGACAGGGTGATCTCGGGGTAGTCCCGTTCGACCCGGTCGATATCCCATTGCAGGCGGGTCATATAGACCACGTCGCCGTCGTTGTCGTAGCTGATGTGCTGTTTGTTGGCCTGTGCGAATCGTTCCACGGCGTCACGCGGACCATGGACCCAGCGGGCAGAGGTGAACTGTGACGGTTCGAACCGGACCGGCAGGCCGTACTCCATCTCGATCCGCGATCCCAGCACCTCGAATTGCAGCTGGCCTACGACCCCGACGATATAGCCCGCGCCGATCATCGGCTTGAAGACCTTGGCGGCGCCTTCCTCGGCGAACTGGAACAGCGCCTTTTCCAGGTGCTTGGCCTTCATCGGATCGCCCGCGCGGACCCCTTGCAGCAGCTCGGGCGCGAAAGAGGGGATGCCCGTGACCTTGAGCGCCTCACCCTCGGTCAGCGTGTCGCCGATGCGTAATTGCCCGTGGTTGGGAATGCCCATGATGTCGCCCGCCCAGGCCTCTTCGGCCAATTCGCGGTCGCTGGCGAGGAACAGCACGGGGTTGGAGATCGCCATGGGTTTCTTGCTGCGCACATGGGTCAGCTTCATGCTGCGTTTGAAGTGCCCCGAGGACAGCCGCACGAAGGCGACCCGGTCGCGGTGCTTGGCGTCCATGTTGGCCTGCACCTTGAAGACGAAACCGGTGACCTTGGGTTCCTCCGGGGAGATCTGGCGCGGCGTGGCGCTGGTGGGCTGCGGCTCGGGGCCGAAGTCGCCGATTCCCTCCATCAGTTCCTTGACGCCGAAGGAGTTGATCGCCGAGCCGAACCAGATCGGCGTCATGGTCCCGTCCAGCACCGCCTGCACATCCAGGGGCGGCAGCAGTTCGCGGGCCATCTCGACCTCTTCCAGGAAGGGCGCGAGCAGGTGGTCGGGAACGTGTTCGGCCAGCTTGGGGTCGTCCAGCCCGTTGATCTCGATGCTCTCGGCCACCTTGTTGCGGTCGGCCCGGTCCATCAGTTCCAACCGGTCGCGCAGCAGGTCGTAGCAACCGATGAACTCGCGGCCCGTGCCGATGGGCCAGCTGGCGGGCGTCACGTCGATGGCCAGGTTTTCCTGAATCTCGTCCACGATCTCGAAGGTCTCGCGGCTCTCGCGGTCCATCTTGTTGCAGAAGGTCAGGATCGGCAGGTCGCGCAGGCGGCAGACCTCGAAGAGCTTGCGGGTCTGGCTTTCCACGCCCTTGGCCCCGTCGATCACCATCACCGCCGCATCCACCGCCGTCAGCGTTCGATAGGTGTCCTCGGAAAAGTCCGAGTGGCCGGGCGTGTCCACAAGATTGTAGCGAAAGTCCTTGTAATCGAACGACATGGCCGAGGCCGAGACGGAAATGCCCCGGTCCTTTTCCATCTGCATGTAGTCCGAGCGGGTGCGCCGCGCCTCGCCCTTGGCGCGCACCTGACCGGCCATCTGGATGGCCCCGCCATAGAGCAGGAACTTCTCGGTGAGCGTGGTCTTGCCCGCGTCAGGGTGCGAGATGATCGCAAAGGTGCGGCGGCGGGCGATTTCCGGGGGCAGATCGGGGCGGTTTGTCATGGCGTCCCCATAGCCCCTGCGCGTGTGAAGGGCAACGCGGCCCGCGTCCTTACTGTGCCGACGCCGCCGGGCGCAGGCGACGCAGGGCGTCGCGGCTGCGTACCTCGTTTTCCTGCACCTCGTCGGACAGATGTGCGGGGGCCGCGTGATCGGGCGGCACCTCGCCCAGCCACATGGCAAGCTCGCGGGGCAGGGCGGCGCGGGGGTGGCTGTCCACCAGCAGGGTCTCGGCGGCGATGCCCTCGGCATAGAGGATATGGTGGTCATCAAAGAGCAGCTGGACGTACGCCACGAAGCCGCCGTCCTGTTGATAGACGGTGTCCCCGTCGATCAGGTGGCGCACCTTGACCGGCACCTCGAAGCGGCCCACGCCGATCGCGTCACGGTGCTGGCCGATGAACAGCCGGTGTTCGGGGGACAGCAGCATGTCGCGGGTGTTGCACATCGCGCCCGCGCGGATCACCACCGGGGCGAAATCGCCCATGGCGCGCAACGTCGCATGACCTGCCTAGCGCACCGCCTTCGCGCCGCCGTCGCGGGTCAGCACGCGGTCACCGATCTGCAGGTGCTCGATCGGCACCTGTTCGCCCGACGCCAGGGTGATATGCGTGCCGCGCGCGAAACTGGCAAAAGCGACCTCGCCAAAGCGGGCCGGGGCGCTGTCGCGATCGGCGCTGACCAGCCGGTAATCGCGTCCCGCATGCAGTTGCGCCAGCGGCAGCAGGAAGACATTGACGGCCTCGTCGCCTTCGACCTCGACCAGCACCAGCGCATCGAGCGTGGTGCCGCTCTGGGCCATGAACGTCAGGCAGGAGTCGAGGTGGAGCTTGTTGCCCGGCGTGCCGATTTTGGAGCCCGCCTCGATCCGCAACCCCCGGGGTGCCTTGTCCGAAGAGCAGGACAGCGCCAAGCGCTGCGCGTCCGGTGATAATCGGTAGACATCGTCCATCACCAGTTCGTCCAGGAACGAGATCGGGTCGCCCTCGGCCACGCCGTCGATGACGCGGAAAGCGTCGCATGGAAAGACCGGGATGGTTTGGCTGGCGGGGGCGCTCATGAGACCTCTTGAAATCTGTTGCTGGTTAAACTGACCTGACGAGGATAAGGGTCGCGGTGAAAGATGGTCAAGATCGGTCGGATCCATGACCATTTTGTCACACGGCACAGAATTACAGGGAGACAGCCGATGGACTACGGAATTCGGGGAAAGCGGGCGCTCGTCTGCGCGTCCTCCAAGGGGCTGGGGCGCGGCTGCGCCGAGGCGCTGGCCGAGGCCGGGGTGAACCTGATCCTTAATGCCCGCGGTGCCGAGGCGCTGGAGGCCACGGCCGAGGAGATTCGCACCGCGCATGGGGTGGAGGTTGTAACCGTGGCCGCTGACGTGACCACGCCCGACGGTCATGATAGCGTGCTCGCCGCCGCCCAGGAATTTGATATCCTTGTGACAAACGCTGGCGGCCCGCCGCCGGGGATGTGGACGGACTGGGACCGCGACGATTTCATCGCCGCGCTGGATGCCAACATGCTGACGCCCATCGCCCTGATGAAGGCGCTGTTGCCCGGCATGATGGAGCGGGGCTGGGGCCGCGTCGTCAACATTACCTCGCAATCGGTGAAATCGCCGATTCCGGTGCTGGGCCTGTCCAATTCGGCGCGTGCCGGGCTGACGGGCTATGTCGCGGGCACCGCGCGGCAGGTGGCCCCCCACGGCGTGACGATCAACAACATGCTGCCGGGCATCCACGCCACGGACCGGGCCGACAGCCTGGACAAGGGCGTGAGCGACCAACAGGGGATCACGATGGAGGAGGCCCGCACCCAGCGGCAGGCCACGATTCCCGCCCGCCGCTACGGCACCGCGCAGGAATTCGGCGCCATGTGTGCCTTCCTGTGTTCCGACAAGGCCGGGTTCATCGTGGGCCAGAACATCCTGCTGGACGGCGGCGCGGTGAACGCCACGCTTTGACCTTGCCCCCCGGGCGCGGGGTTGCTATCTGCGCCCGGATACCCGATTTTTTCGGTCGGATAACGAGGCGCAGGTGGCACCGCAAACCCCAAGGCTGGAAGTCAAGTCCCTGGTGAAAGCCTACCAGGGCCGGCGCGTCGTGGATGACGTGTCGCTCTCGGTGCAGCCGGGGCAGGTGACCTGCCTGCTGGGCCCCTCGGGCTGCGGCAAGTCCACGACGTTGCAGATGATCGCCGGGATCGAGATGCAGGACAGTGGCGAGATCTGGGCCGATGGTCAGCTGCTCTGCGATACGGTGCACCGCGTGCCGCCCGAGCGCCGCGGCATCGGGCTGATGTTCCAGGATTTTGCCCTGTTCCCGCATCTGAGCGTGGCGCAGAACGTGGCCTTCGGGCTGCGCGGCCAACGCGGGCTCCTGCGCCGTCAGGCCGAGGCGCAGCTGGACAAGGTCGGGATGCTGGCCTACGCCGACAATTACCCGCACGAGCTGTCAGGCGGCGAACAGCAGCGCGTGGCCCTGGCCCGGGCCCTGGCGCCGAAACCCTCGATCATGCTGATGGACGAACCCTTCAGCGGGCTCGACAACCGCCTGCGTGACGGCATCCGCGATGAAACCCTCGACCTGCTGAAAGAGGCAGGTGCGGCGGTGCTGCTGGTCACGCACGAGCCGGCCGAGGCCATGCGCATGGCCGACGAGATCGCCCTGATGCGGGACGGGCATATCGTCCAGAGCGGGGCACCCTACAACATCTACAACACCCCGGTCGACAAGGAAGCGGCGGCTTTCTTCAGCGATATCAACGTGATCCGCGGAACCGCGCGCAACGCCTTGACCGAGACCGCCTTCGGCCAGTTCCTCGCCCCAGGCACGCCAGACGGCACCGAGCTGGACATCGTGATCCGGCCCCAGCACCTGAAGATCGACTTCGACCGCGACGGGCGCGGCCCCAACCCCACCCCCGAGGACGGCACGCCGGCCCGAGGCGTGGTGGAACGCGCGCGCTTCATGGGCTCGGAAAGCCTGGTGGAATTCCGGATGGACTACGACGGGTCGCTGCTGCGCGCCGCGGTGCCTTCGGTCTTTCTGCCGAAACCGGGCACGGCGCTCTGGCTGATGATCCGGCGCGATCGCTGCTTTGTCTTCCCGCATGCGCCCTGACCGGCACCATCGCGCCTGCGCGGTCGCATCACGACCGCCAAGGCGGGCGCGAATCGCATGGCCGTGCAATAAGAGCAGGTGCGGGGCCTGCCGCGCGGCGGGCCGGTTGAAAACCGGGCCCATGCCGCATTAATCGGTTAGATGCTGCGATTGTGCCTTTCATTGGCGGCCATAAGCCCCTAATTCTCGGGGCTGACGAACACAAGCGGGCCGATCGGCCCACAGAGTGGAGAGATGACATGCTCAACAACATAGGCCTTCCGGGGCTTCTTCTGATCGCGGTCGTCGTGCTGGTGCTTTTCGGACGCGGCAAGATCTCGTCCCTGATGGGCGAGGTCGGCAAGGGCATCACCGCCTTCAAAAGGGGCGTGGATGACGGCAAGAAGGAACTCGACTCCGAGTCCGACGAGGTGGCCTCCGAGGTCACCCCGAAAGACGAAGACACCAAAGCCTGATCGGCTGACGCGACATGCCTGACCTTGGCTGGACCGAGCTTTTGGTGATCGGAATCGTGGCGCTGATCGTGGTCGGTCCCAAGGACCTGCCCGGTCTGTTCCGTGCCTTTGGCCGGTTCACCGGAAAGATGCGGCGCATGGCGCGCGAGTTTTCCTCGGCCATGAACGCGGCGGCCGACGAGTCGGGCGTGCGGGACATCGACAAGACGATCCGTGCCGCGGCCAACCCGGCCAAGAGCGCCAGCGATGCCGTCAAAAACACCGCGAAATCCGCGATGAAGCCCGGCGGCGAGACGGAACGCCTCTCGCAGGAGCGCAAGGAGGCGGCCGAGAAGATCCGCCAGAACGCCGCGCGCGTCGCGGAGGACCGCATGGCCCGCGAGGCTGCCGAGGCCGAGGAAGCCATGGAGAACGGCGCGGACGAGCCGCCCGAGGACACCGGCGAGGCCGCGCCCGGCCCCACGAAGGACAGCGCATGAGCACTGGCGACAGCACCGGCGACGAGATCGAGGACAGCGCCGCACCTCTGATCGAGCACCTTACAGAGCTGCGCACGCGGCTGATCCGTTCGGTCGCCGCCTTTCTGGTAGGCATGGTGATCTGCTTTACCGTGGCGACGCCGATCTTCAACTTCCTGACAGATCCGCTGTGCCAGGTTCTGTCCGAACGCGGGCAGGATTGCGACCTGATCTTCATCTCGCCGCAAGAAGGCTTCTTCGTGGCGATCAAGGTTTCGCTTCTGGGCGGCTTCGCGCTGGCCTTTCCGGCGATCGCGCACCAGATGTGGCGCTTTGTGGCGCCGGGGCTCTACCGGTCGGAACAGGGGGCGTTCCTGCCCTTCCTCGTGGCCTCGCCCTTCATGTTCTTTTTGGGCGCGGCCTTCGCCTTCTACGTCGTCACGCCGCTGGCCTATGATTTCTTCCTGGGCTTCCAGCAGTTCGGCCAGGCGGGCGAGGCGGTCGTGGACGACCAGGTCTCGCAGGGCCTTTCGGTGGTCTTCCAGGGCTCGGCCCAAGAATACCTTAACCTGACGATCAAGTTCATCCTGGCCTTCGGGCTGTGCTTTCAGCTGCCGGTATTGCTGACGCTGATGGGCAAGGCCGGGCTGGTCAGCGCACCGGGGCTGCGGCAGGTGCGCAAATACGCGGTGGTCGGCATCCTGGCGCTGGCCGCGCTCGTGACCCCGCCGGATGTCATCACGCAGGTGATCCTCTTCGTGGTGGTCTACGGCCTCTACGAGATATCGATCCAGCTGGTTGCCCGGGTCGAGCGCAAGCGCGAGGAAAAGCTGCGTGCCGAAGGGCTGTGGTTCGACGACGACCCGGACGTCGGCGATCCCGACGACGACAGCAGCAACGAGGACCCGGAAAAGTGACCGAGGAAGAATCCCTGCAGCGCATCGCCAGGGCGCTTGAGCGCATGGCGCCAGTACCTATGCCGACACCTGATTTCCGCACCGCGCCGGCCTTCGTATGGCACCCCGACCCGGACCGGCTGGTGGCCGTGGACAGGATCAATCGCGTCGAGCTCGACCTTCTGCTGGGCATCGACCGCGCGCGCGACACCCTGCGCCGCAACACCGAGCAGTTCGCCCGCGGCATGCCGGCCAACAATGCCCTGCTCTGGGGCGCGCGGGGGATGGGAAAATCCTCGCTGGTCAAAGCGGTGCACGGGGCCTTGGCCGCCGCGCACTCCCAGCTAAAGATCGTGGAGATCCAGCGCGAGGACCTGCCCAGCATCGGCCGGTGCCTTGCGATGCTGCGTGGGCGTGAGGAACGCTTCATCCTGTTCTGCGATGACCTGTCGTTCGCTAACGACGACCAGCATTACAAGGCGCTCAAGGCCGTGCTGGATGGCGGGGTCGAGGGGCGGCCCGAGAATGTCGTGCTTTATGCCACGTCAAACCGGCGTCACCTGATGCCGCGCGACATGATCGAGAACGAACGCTCCACCGCCATCAATCCGGCTGAGGCGGTGGAGGAGAAGGTCTCGCTGTCGGACCGTTTCGGGCTCTGGCTTGGCTTTCACCCCTGCGACCAGGACGACTACCTGGCCATGATCGAGGGCTATTGCGCGGCCTATGGCGTGGTGTTCGACCGCGACAGCCTGCGCGCCGAGGCGATCGAGTGGCAAGCCACGCGCGGCGCCCGTTCGGGCCGCGTGGCCTGGCAGTTCTTCACCGATCTGGCCGGGCGCCAGGGCATGCGGATATGAACGAATTTCCAGAAATTCGGTCGCCGTTCAAAATTCTGGAATTTTGATCAGGGCAGGTAGTCGGCGGGGTCGACCCGGTCGGTGCCATCGGCCACCTGGAACTGGAAGGTGACATTGTCACCGTCTGCCGTGCGACCGATGGTGCCGCCCTGGGAGACAGAGTCGCCCTGTGTCACCGAAATCTCCGCCACGCCGATGTAGATGGTGGAGATATTGTTGCCATGGTTGACGAGAATGAACTTCGTTCCGTTCACCTCTTCGCTTATGAGCCTGACCGTGCCGTCCGCGGCCGCGCGCACCGGGGCGTCCGCATCGGTCGAGAAGACGATGCCGCGGTTTTCGGGCGGATTGTAATCGCGGATGATGCTGCCCGAAACCGGCGCGATCAGTGGCGCATCCGTCTGTTCCGGGCTTTGCTCGCCGATGTCGGGGCTGGGCGGGTCCTCGGCCTCTGCATCGGCCGTGTCCTCTGTCCCGCTTTCCGGGCTCTCCGTTGGCAGGGGACTGGCGGCGCTGGGCGGGGTCGGCGTCTGCGTGCCACGCCCCGGCTCTGTTACCTCGTCGTCGTCGGACGCGGCCGGTGCCGTGCCGCTGGCCGGGATCAGCAGTTGCTGGCCCTCTCGGATCGTCAGGTCGGCGCCCAGCCCGTTCCATTCGGCCAGACCGCGCACCGGCACGTCATAGAGCCGGGCGATGGAATAGACCGTCTCACCGCGCGCGACCTGGTGGCGCAGCGGTTCCACGCCCGTGGGGGCGTCGTCTTGCGGGGTCTCTGTCGCGGCCGCGTCCTCCTGTTGCGGTTCGGCGCGGTCGATCGCGTCCGAGGCCAGCGTCGTCACGTCAACGTCCGAAGGCGCGCGGATCGGGCCTGTACCGGGCGCGCCCGTTTCGGGCGAGGGTTCCGTCACGCGGCCCGGCAGGGCGACGATCTCGTCCCGGCGCAGCGGTGTGTCGGGTTCGATGGCGTTGTAACGGGCCAGTTCCTGGGCCGAGATTTCCAGCCGCTCGGCGATCTGGCGCACGGTCTCGTCCCGGCGCGCCACCACCACCTGGTGGCCGGGATAGGAGATCACGCCGCGATCATCGGGGCGCGGCCGGTCGGGCAGTTCGGCCACCGATTGCGAGGTGTCGAACCCGCCGCCGATGTCACGCAGGTCGAAATCCGCGAGGTTGCCATCGCCATCGCATGCGGCCAGGGCGAGCAACGCGGTTCCCGCCAGCAGCAGGCGGTGGGGCCGGGCGGGGAAACGGGACAGCGGGGGCATGAACATCGGCTCGATCCTCGGGTCTGGGGCGATCGTTCTCGGTCTGCGTCGCCATTTCGGCGAAGTATAGGGGAAAATCAGTCCGCGCCCAAGCCCTCGACAAGTGGCACGAAGCGCACCGGGCGTAGTTCCTCGTAGTCGAAGCCGTCCTCGCCCCGGGTCACCCGGATCAGCGATTGCACCGTGTCCGACTGGCCCACCGGCAAGACCATGACGCCACCGGGCTTAAGCTGGGCCAGCAGCGGGCCCGGCGGGTCTTCGGCCGCGGCGGTCACAACGATGCGGTCGAAGGGCGCCTGGTCGGGCAACCCGTGGCTGCCGTCGGCGCTCATGGCGGTGATGTTGGTCAGGTCCATTTCTTCGAACAGTGCGCGGGCCTGCTGCACCAGCCGCTTGTGGCGATCCACGGTGTAGACCCGCCGGGCCAGGTGGCTGAGGATCACCGCCTGGTAGCCCGAGCCGGTGCCCACCTCCAGCACCTTGTCGCGCGGCTGCACCCGCAGGGCCTGGGTCATCAGCCCCACCACCGAGGGCTGCGAGATGGTCTGCCCGCAGGCGATGGGCAAGGGCATGTCCTCGTAGGCGCGATCGGCGAAATGGCCCTTGACGAAGCGCGAACGGTCGGTGCGCTCCATGGCCACAAGGGTGCGCGCATCCGTCACCCCCTTGGAGCGTAGCGCGTAGACGAAGCGCATCTGCTGCTCGGGGGTCACGCCAGGGCCTCGCGCAGGGCCTCGAGCCGGTCATGGGCGGTCAGGTCCGCGCGCATCGGCGTGATCGAGATATGGCCCTCGAGGTTGGCCGCGGCATCGGTGCCGGGCGCGGTCGGCGCGTGCTGTGCGCCACCCTTGATCCAGAGGAAGCGCCGCCCGGCGGGCGAATGCGTGGGTTCGACCGAGAACCCGGTGTCGGGGCGGAACCCCTGGATCGTGGCGCGCAGGCCTTTGACCTGTGCCGCCGGGACGGGCGGGAAATTCACGTTGTAGAACAGCCGGTAATCGGCGCCGCTGTCCCAGGGCGCGCTGTCCAGCAGTTTCCGGACGGTGGCCACGCCATGCAGCGCCGCGGCCTCGAAGGGGGTGTCGGCCTTGGCGTTGTCGGGGCCGTAGTACTGCGAAAGGGCAATGGCGGGCAGGCCCTGCAGGGCGGCCTCCATGGCGCCACCGATGGTGCCCGAATACATCGCGTTCTCGGCGGCGTTGTTGCCGCGGTTCACCCCCGAAAGCACCAGGTCGGGCCGGGCCCCGGCCATAACATCGTGCAGCCCGGCCAGAACGCAGTCGGCGGGCGAACCCTCGGCGGCATAGCGGCGCGGGCCCAGCTCGGCGATCATGGTCGGATGGCTGTAGGAGATGCAGTGGCCGACGCCGGACTGTTCGAAGGCGGGGGCCACGGTCCAGACCTCGCCATCGGGGCCCGCGATCTCGGTGGCGATGGCGTGCAGGACCGCCAGCCCCGGCGCGTTGATCCCGTCGTCGTTGGTGATGAGAATGCGCATGTCTGTTCCCTTTTGGCCTGTTTACCGGGGGTGCCGGCGGGCGGCAAGGACCGGCAGTGGCCTTAGGCCGGTCCGCAGGACGGCAGTGACCGCCGTCTTGTGCGGTGCCCCGGTGCGCCTCGCGCTCAGCGCGGCCCGCAGAGCGCTCGGCTAGCCGGTGATGTCGCCCAAAAGCCGGGCCGCCTCGTCCTCGGGGCGCGCCAGTCCGCTGCGATCCTCACCGGGGTGAAAACGGGCGCGGGTGCCCGTGGGCATCGCCCTGGGCATCAGGATGCGCACCTGCGGGCCGGTGTGCTCGGCCTCGCACTGCCAGGACCGCGCCAGCGCGATCTGCGCCGCCTTGGAGGCCCCGTAGGCGCCGTAATAGGGCTGTCCGCCCTGGGGATCGTCGAAGAAGACCGCGCGGCCGTCACGGCCCAGCAGGGGGGCGACATAGCCGATCAGCCGCTGCGTGGCCGTGACATTGACGTTCATGGCGGTGTCGAAATCCTTGCTGCCCATGGCGGCGGCGGGCGAGAGAGGGGCGGCATGAACCGCCGCGTGAACCCAGAGAGCCACCTTGCCCCAGCGGTCGTGGATCGAGCGGCAGAGCTGCTGCATGGCCGGGTCGGTGGTGATGTCCATGGGCGCGAGCGTCGCCTCGCCGCCCCGGTCGCGGATGCGGTCGTCCAGCTCTTCCAGCGCGCCGGTGGTGCGGCCCACGGCAACGATGTGATGGGTCGGGGCGAGGGCCTGGGCCAGGGCGGCGCCAAGGCCGCGGCTGGCACCTGTGATGAGGGCGATCGAAGTCATGGCCCGCTGTTAAGACAGCCGCACGGGCTTGGCAATCCCGCCCGGTCGCCCCCGTCTGTTTCCTCTCCCGCAGGCTCAGCCCGCCAAGGCCAGTTGGTAAAGACGGTCGCGCCGGCGCAGGATCACGTGATCCTCGGCGATCCGTTCGACCCGGCCCGCATCGGTTCTGTCCCCGACGGCGACCTTGCGAATTGTTCCGTCGCGCTCGCGCAACAGCGCGCTTGCCCGGGGGCCGCCGGTCATGGTGCCGATCAGCCGCGTGCCATGCAGCTACAGGGCCTCGGGATCGGTCGCCGCCCGGGCGGTGGCCGCGTTGGTTGTCTGGGTCATCTGGGGTCTTCCTGCTTGCGCCAAGGGATACCGAAGACAGGCAGATATGCGCCGCGGCAGAGGGGCGAAAGGACGCGCGCACGGGCAATGCCGCGTTGCGGCGAAAACTGGCCGACGCGCGGGACTGGCGTTATTCGGCGGCCTTCATCTGGAACCCCTGGTCCAGCATGTCGGTGGGTTCCACCGGGTAGTCGCCGGAAAAACAGGCGTCGCAGTATTGCGGGCAGGCGGTATCGCGGCCCTGCGCCTCGCCCACAGCCCGGTAGAGCCCGTCGAGCGAGATGAACTTGATGCTGTCGACGCCCAGGTGGTCACGCATCTCGTGCTCGGACATGGTGGCGGCCAGCAGCTTTTCGCGCTGGGGCGTGTCCACGCCGTAGAAGCAGGGCCAGGCCGTGGGCGGGCTGGCGATGCGGAAGTGCACCTCGGCGGCCCCGGCATCGAGGATCATGTCCTTGATCTTGCGGCTGGTGGTGCCGCGCACCACGCTGTCGTCGACCAGGATCACACGCTTGCCCTTTATCAGCGCGCGGTTGACGTTGAGTTTCAGCCGCACGCCCATGTTGCGGATCTGCTCGGTCGGCTCGATGAAAGTCCGGCCCATGTACTGGTTGCGGATGATCCCCATGGCGTAGGGGATGCCGCTTTGCAGGGCATAGCCGATGGCCGCCGGGGTCCCGCTGTCGGGGACGGGGCAGACGAGGTCGGCCTCTACCGGGCTTTCCTTGGCCAGCTCGCGCCCGATGCTCTCGCGCGTGGAATAAACGGACTGCCCGCCCAGGATGCTGTCGGGGCGGCTGAAGTAGACGTGCTCGAAGATGCAGAAGCGCGACTTGGCCGGGCGGAAGGGCCGATGGCTCTGCACGCCCTTCTCGGGGGAAATCACGACCATCTCGCCCGGTTCGATCTCGCGCAGGAACTCGGCGCCGATGATGTCGAGCGCGCAGGTTTCCGAGGCCAGCACCCAGCCCTCGCCCAGCTTGCCCAGCACCAGCGGGCGCACGCCCAGCGGGTCGCGGCAGCCCATCAGCTTGGTCCGGGTCATGGCGACCACGGAAAAGGCGCCCTCGACCTTGCGCAGGGCCTCTTCCATGCGGTCGGGTATGGTCCGGCCCATGGAGCGCGCCATGAGATGGATGATGCATTCGCTGTCGCTGGAGGACTGGAAGATTGAGCCGCGTTCGATCAGTTCGCGGCGCAGTTGCAATGCGTTGGTGATGTTGCCGTTGTGGGCCAGTGCGGCGCCGCCCATCGAGAATTCGCCGAAGAAGGGCTGCACGTCGCGGATCTGGGTGCCGCCCTTGGACCCGGCGGTGGAATAGCGCACATGGCCGATGCCGATGGGGCCGGGCAGGGTGGCCAGCAGCTTTTCCGAGGTGAAGTTGTCGCGCACCAGCCCGAAGCGGCGGGCCGAGTTGAAGCCCTGTTCGGCGTCATGGGTGACGATGCCGCCGGCCTCTTGCCCGCGGTGTTGCAGGGCATGCAGGCCGAGCGCGACGATCGAAGCGGCATCCGCCACGCCGACGGTGCCGAACACCCCGCATTCCTCTTTCAGTTTGTCGTCGTCAGCCCCGTCGCCGGTATAGTCGAATGGATGGGCGAGTGGCAGCACCTTGGTCACGTATGGACCCTCCGAATCTCACGGACTGAACCTTGCCCCTCACATAGTCCTGTGCGGGGTCGCTGTCACCAAACGATTACATTCCCAGGTGCGCGTTGCGGCCGCTTGGCCGGGTCAGTCAGGGGTACAGCCCGCGACCAGCTGTTCATACTGCGTGGTGATCCAGCCCAGCGCCTGCTCGGGGTCTTCCGACTGCATCCGATCGGTGAAACCGCCGAAGACGGCACCGGCGCGGCTGTCGTCGATCATGGCGACCTCTTGCGTCTCGAGGATTGTCTCGTAGACGAAAAAGGCCACGGCCACCAGAAGGATGCCCCGCAGCGCCCCGAAGAGAAAGCCCAGCCCCTGGTCGACCCCGCCGAAGGCCGAGCGTTGCACCAGCGAGGAAAACACCGGGGTGAAGATCGACACGACCACCAGCACGATGGCGAAGACCGCGGCGAAGGCCGCGATGATCGACAATTCGCAACTGTCGCCGATGAAGTCGCCCAGAACCGGGATCTGGCGCACCAGCGGCGTGACCCGGTCGGCAAAGATGAAGGCGACTACGGCGGCCGCGACCCAGCCGGCGATGGCCAGCAATTCGCGCACAAGGCCGCGGCTGTAGGCCAGCAGGGCCGACAGAACGATCATCACGGCCACGATTCCGTCAATGAGGGTGAAATCGCCCATGTCCCGGCCCCTTGCTCCTTTGGCGGCGGCCCGGGCTATCGCGCCCCGAAGACCCCTTCGACGAATTCCGGCAGGTCGCGCATCTCGCGCAGGGCGACCCCACCGGAGCCCACGCGTTTTGCGCGCACGGACGTTACCGCCGATTTAAAACCAAGTTTCGCGGCTTCTTTCAACCGGTTTTCGGTCTGGGCCACCGGACGCAGGGCGCCGGACAGCGATATCTCTCCGAACAGGACGCAGTCGGCCGGCAGCGCCGCATCCTCCTTGGCCGAGATCAGCGCGGCGGCCACGGCAAGATCGGCGGCCGGTTCCGAGACCCGCAGCCCGCCGGCCACGTTCAGGTAGACGTCGAGCCCGGTAAAGGGCAGCCCCGCGCGCGATTCCAGCACCGCCAAGATCATCGCCAGGCGCCCGCCGTCCCAGCCCACGACCGTCCGGCGGGGCTGGGAATGGGGCGAGGGGGCGACCAGCGCCTGGAACTCGCACAGCATGGGGCGCGAGCCCTCGATCCCCGCAAAGACGACGGACCCCGGCGCCGGGTCGCCGCGTTCGGACAGGAACAGCGCCGAGGGGTTCCTGACCTCGACCAGGCCCCGGCCGGACATCTCGAAGACGCCGATCTCGTCGGCGGGGCCAAAGCGGTTCTTGTGGCTGCGCAGGATGCGGAACTGGTGGCCGCGCTCGCCTTCGAAATAGAGGACCGTATCGACCATGTGCTCGACCACGCGGGGGCCGGCGATCTGGCCATCCTTGGTGACATGGCCGACCATGACCACGGCGATGCCGCGCCGCTTGGCGAAATTCGTCAGCTCGTGCGCGGCCGACCGCACCTGGCTGACCGAGCCGGGGGCCGCCTCGACCGAATCCAGCCACATGGTCTGGATGGAATCGATGATGACAAGGTCGGGCGCTTGCGCATCCATCGTGGTCAGGATGTCGCGCAGGTTGGTCTCGCTGGCCAGCTGCACCGGGCTTTCGGTCAGCTCCAGCCGCCGGGCGCGCATCTGCACCTGGCCCGCCGATTCCTCGCCCGAGACATAGAGCACCTTCAGCCCGGTGCGCGCGAAGCGGGCCGCGGCCTGCAACAGAAGCGTGGACTTGCCGATCCCCGGATCGCCGCCCACCAGAAGGGCGCTGGCCTTGACCAGCCCGCCGCCCAGCACCCGGTCAAGCTCGGCCACGCCGGACTGGGTGCGCGGCGGCTCGGGTTCCTCGGTGGCCAGATCGGTCAGCGTCAGCGCGCGCCCGCGCTTGACCCCCAGCCCCTTGGCCTTGGGCCCGCTGGACAGCGGTTTGGCCTCTTCAATCGTGTTCCAGGCGCCGCAGGCGTCGCACTGGCCCGACCACTTGGAATGGGCGGCGTTGCAGGCGGTGCAGATGAAGGAAAGATCCTTGGCCATGTTCACCTTTTGGCCCATTTCGCGGGGCCTGTCCATGGCCCGCGCATCCGCCGCTCTGTCAGCCCCGAGAGGAGGATCGAGGCCAGCACGCAGCCGGTGAAAAGGTAAAGCCCCCAGGCGCCCTCGACATGAGTGCGGCTGACGTCCTTGACCACCACGACATAAAGCGCGATCAGAAAGACATCGGCCATGGCAAGCTTGCCCAGCCAGGCCAGCACGGGCAGGGCGCGCAGATCGAGCAGGCGGACCTGCACCAGCGCCAGCCCGATGCACTTGAGGTAGGGCGCGAAAAGCGCCAGCGCGGTGACGATGACGGCCAGGACCACGTCACTGTCCCAAAGGCTTTGCAGCCCCGAGACGATGGAAATCTCGTTCAGCCCGAACAGCGGCAGCAGCGCCGCCCGCAGCAAGGGCGCGAACCAGGCCACCGGAAAGAGCACCAGCAGGCAAAGGTTGGCCACACGCAGGGCGGCGTCCATCAGCGCACAGCCTCGATCGGCCCCTCGGCGCTGCCGGTGATGAACTGGTGCAGGTAGGGATCGCCGCTGTTGTCCATCTGCGCCACCGGGCCGGACCAGCGCACCTTGCCCGCGTGCAGCATGGCCACGTCGTCTGCGATGGCGCGCACGCTGGTCATGTCGTGGGTGATGGTGATGGCGGTCGCGCCCATTTCGGTGACGATCTCGCGGATCAATTCGTTGATGACACCCGACATGATCGGGTCCAGCCCCGTGGTGGGTTCGTCGAAGAAGATGATCTCGGGCTCGGCGGCGATGGCCCGGGCCAGGCCGACGCGTTTCTGCATCCCGCCCGAAAGCTCGGCCGGCAGGCGGTCGGCCACATCCGGCGACAGCCCGACGCGGCGCAGCTTTTCAACCGCGATCTCGCGCGCCTCGGCCTTGGGCCGCTTGAGGCGGCCGCGCAGCAGGCGAAAGGCGACGTTCTGCCAGACCGGCAGGCTGTCGAAGAGCGCACCGCCCTGGAATAGCATCCCGAACCGGGCGAGGAATGCGTCGCGGTCGGCGCGGGTCACGTCCTCGCCGTCCACCTCGATGGTGCCGCTGTCGGGCGTGACCAGCCCGAGGATGGACTTGATCAGCACCGACTTGCCGGTGCCCGACCCGCCGATGACCACCATGCTTTCACCGCGGGGCACGTGCAGGTCCACGCCGCGCAGCACCGCGTTGGCGCCAAAGGATTTGTGCAGGTCACTGAGCCGGATCATGCGGAAAAGAACGCCTCCGTCAGCAGGAAGTTCGCCGCCAGGATCAGCACCGCGGCGGCCACCACCGAGGTCTTGGTCGCCCGGCCCACGCCCATGGCGCCGCGGTCGGACTGCATCCCGTAATAGCAGCCCATCAGCGCGGCGATGAAGCCGAAGACCGCGCCCTTGGCCAATGACGAGACGATGTCGAGCCGGGTCAGGAAATCGGCGGTATTCTTGAGATAGGCGGCGGCGTTGAAGCCCAGCCGTTCGGTGCCGACCAGAAAGCCGCCCATGATACCGATGATGTCGCCGATGCCCACCAGAACCGGCATGACGAGCGTCGCCGCCAGAACCCGCGGCAGGGTCAGGTATTTCATCGGATGGGTGGACAGCGTGACAAGCGCGTCGATCTGTTCGGTCACCTTCATGGTGGCGATCTCGGCGGCGATGGAGGATGTCACACGTGCGGCGATCATCAGTCCCACCAGGACAGGGCCCAGTTCGCGCACCATGCCGATGGCCACGATCTGCGGCACCACCGCCTGGGCGTCGAAGCGCGAGCCGCCGGCGTAGATCTGCAGCGCCAGCGCGCCGCCGGTGAACAGCGCCGTCAGCCCCACCACGGGCAGCGAGAAATAGCCGATCTGCACCAGCGCATGGCCGAATTCACGAAAATAGAACGGCGGGCGTACCAGGTGCGAGACGGTCTGCCCGATGAAGATGGCCAGCCGTCCAATGGCGGCCAGCAGGCTCAGTGTCGCCGCCCCCGTTGCGGCCAGCGCCCGCGTCATGCGCCCGAATACCGGCGCGCGTAGCGGCTGCCCAGCGCGGTCAGCACCTCATATCCGATGGTGCCGGACTGGTCGGCGATGTCATCGACGGTCTGCTGCGGCGAGAGCAGCGACAGGCTGCCCGGAACCTCGTCCAGGTCGGTCACATCCGCGGTGATCAGGTCCATGGACACCCGGCCCACCACCGACACCGGCTGCGACCCGTGCCACAGTTGCGCCTTGTTGGACAGCACGCGATGGATGCCGTCGGCATAGCCCGCGCTGACCGTGACCAGCTTGGTGGGCCGCTGCGCCGTCCAGGTGTTGCCGTAGCCCACCGTCTCGCCCTCGGCCACGTCGCGCAGCTGGATCACCGGCAGGTCAAGCTGCACCACCGGCCGGGCATCGGCGAAGGGCAGCCCGCCGTAAAGGCCGACGCCGGGCCGGGTCAGGTCGAAGTGATACTCCGGCCCCATCTGGATGGCCCCCGTCGCCGCCAGCGAGCGCGGCACCTTGATGCCGTCGGTCATCAGGTGGAATTCCTCGAGCTGCTGGCGGTTCATCGGATGCTCCGGGTCGTCCTGGCAGGCCAGGTGGCTCATCACCAGTTGGCAGTTCTGGCCAAGGGCGATCTCGGCGACGCTGGCCCAGTCCTCGATCTCCATGCCAAGCCGGTTCATGCCGGTGTCCAATTGGATGCCGAAGGGATGGTCGGGCAGGCTTTCAAGGTGGCGGGTCAACTGGCCCACGGTATTGATCATGGGCGTCAGGCCCATGTCGCCGATCATGTCGGTGTCGCCGCGCATGTGGCCCGAGAAGACGCAGATCGCGGGGTTCGGCCCCAGCGCCTGGCGCAGCCTGACTCCTTCTTCGGCGACGGCGACGAAAAAGGTTTTCGCGCCCGCGCGCGCCAGCGCCCGCGCGACCTTGTCCACCCCCAGCCCATAGCCGTCGGCCTTGACGACCGCGGCCGTCTCGACCTCGGTCATGGCATCCAGCGCCTGCCAGTTCCGGGTCAGCGCGGTCAGATCGATATTGAGGAAGCCACTCGACATGGCTGGGGTTTTGACAGGTGGCAGGCAGGGGGGCAAGCGCGCTTTGCTCCGGGTGCCGTTATCCGAAGTCGCCAGCGCCCTGCTGCCAGGGTTTGACCAGGTTGCCGAAGCGGGTGAACTGGCTCTCGAAGGCCAGTTCGACCGACCCGATGGGGCCGTGGCGCTGTTTGCCGATGATGACCTCGGCCTTGCCGTGCAGCCGTGCCATGCGTTCCTGCCAGGCGGCCATCTCGTCGAGCTTGTCCTCCGAGGGTTTCTCACGCTCGACGTAATATTCCTCGCGGAAGACGAACATGACCACGTCGGCGTCCTGCTCGATCGAGCCGGATTCGCGCAGGTCCGACAGTTGCGGGCGCTTGTCGTCGCGGCTCTCGACCTGGCGCGAAAGCTGCGACAGGGCCAGCACGGGGATGTCCAGTTCCTTGGCGATGGCCTTGAGGCCCATGGAAATTTCGGCGATCTCCTGCACCCGGTTGTCGGCGTTGCCCCGCAGAAGTTGCAGGTAGTCCACGATGAGCAGGTCCAGCCCGTGGGTCCGTTTCAGCCGCCGCGCGCGGGCAGCGACCTGGGAAATCGGCAGGGCGGGCGTGTCGTCGATGAAGAGCGGGCAGGCCTCCAACTCCTTGGCGGCCTCGACGAAGCGGCGGAACTCGGTCTCGTCCATGTCGCCTTGGCGGATCTTGTGGCTGGAGATTTCCGAGGCCTCGGCCAGGATTCGGCCCGCCAACTGCTCGGCGCTCATCTCGAGGCTGAAAAAGCCCACCACGCCGCCGTCGACCGCGCCCTCGGTGCCATCGGAGAGCTTGCCGCGCTTGTAGGCCTTGGCGACATTGAAGGCGATGTTGGTGGCCAGCGAGGTCTTGCCCATCGAGGGCCGCCCGGCCAGGATCAGCAGGTCCGAGGAATGCAGGCCGCCCAGCTTGGTGTCCATGTCGGCCAGCCCGGTGGCGACGCCCGCCAGGCCCCCCTCGCGCTGGTAGGCCGCGTTGGCCACGTTAACAGCGTCCGTCACCGCCTTGAGAAAGCTTTGGAAGCCGCTTTCGGACTGGCCCTGTTCGGCCAGCTGGTAAAGCTTCTGTTCGGCCTCGACGATCTGTTCGCGCGGCTCGCTGTCCACGTCGACCCGTGCCGCCTTGGCCGAGATGTCCTGGCCCACCTGGATCAGCTCGCGCCGCACCGCCAGGTCATGGATCATCTGCGCGTAGTCGCGCGCCGCAAAGGCCGAGATCGCCGCCCCGGCCAGCCGCGCGAGATAGGCCGGTCCGCCCAGTTCCTTGAGCCCCTCGTCATCCTCAAGGAACGCCTTGAGCGTCACCGGCGAGGCCAGCGCGTTCTTCTGGATGCGCGCCGCGGCGGTCTCGAAGATGCGGGCATGGACCGGGTCGTAGAAATGATCGGGCTTCACGATCGAGGCGATGCGGTCGAAGACATCGTTGTTGGTCAGGATCGCGCCCAGCAGTTGCTGTTCGGCCTCGATGGAATGGGGCAGGCTGCCCGCGTCGCCGCTGCCGCTGGCATTGAATGTGGTGATCTCGTTCATGCGCTCGCCCCCGATTCCCGCTGTCCTGTCCCAGGCCCCGGGTTCTAGCGGTCGCGCGGGGCGCACGCCATCTGCAAAAAGCTGGGGACAGGCTGTGGGCAAGGCGCCAACAGACGCCACTTGCCCTACAATAGCAGCACATCTGGTGGTCGGATGTCCAACCCTCGCAAGATCGGCCAGCCATCGCCCCCGCGTGCCTCGGGTTAGTCCGGGATTGCTCCACAGGTTATCCCAAGGAAATCCGGCCTGTCCCGGTCTGGCCGCGCGTCAGGCGCCTGCAGGGGCCCATCCGGCGGGCTCGTGCAAATAGCCTTCCACCGCGTCCAGCGTGTCGGCGTCGAAGGCACCCATGGCCCGGGCCTCGGCCAGCACGTCCCACCAGGTGCACAGGTGGATCAGCGACACATCGTGCTCGGCCAGGCTCTCTTGCACGCCTGGATGGATGCCATAGAAGAAGATCACGGCTGTATGCCGGCACTGCGCGCCAGTCGCGCGGATCGCCTCGACGAAGGACAGTTTCGAGCCGCCATCGGTGGTCAGGTCCTCGACCAGCAGCACGCGCTGTCCCTCGGTCATGGTGCCCTCGATGCGCGCATTCCGGCCATAGCCCTTGGGCTTCTTGCGCACGTAGGTCATGGGCAGGGCCAGCCGCTCGGCCACCAAGGCGGCAAAGGGGATTCCGGCGGTTTCGCCGCCGGCGATGTTGTCGAAAGCCTCGAAGCCCGCCTCGCGCATCACGGTGACGGCCAGGAAATCCATCAGCACCGAGCGCAGCCGCGGATAGGAGATCAGCTTGCGGCAGTCGATGTAGGTCGGCGCCTGCTTGCCGCTGGCATGGGTGAAGGGCTCGCGCGCGTTGAAATGGATCGCCTCGATCTCGATCAGCATCCGTGCGGTCAGGCGGGCGATCTCGGGCTTGTCGGGGAAAGAGGCGGGGATCATCGGCCGCTGGCTCCTGTCTTCATCTTGGCAAGTAAACTCGATCGGCGCCCGGTGTCAGCCCGCGACACGCCAGTGCAGGGGGAACCCGGGATCGAAGACCGTGACCTGTCCGTCGCCGGTCTCGATCCGTTCGGGATAGGCGACGGGGTCGCCCTTGACCAGCGTGATCGTCTCCTCGTTGACGGGCAGATCGTAAAAGCGCGGCCCGTTGCGCGAGGTGAAGGCCTCCAGCTGGCCCAGCTTGCCGGCGACGTCAAAGACCTCGGCCAGGCAGGACAGGGTGTTGGGCGCGGTGAAACAGCCCGCACAGCCGCAGGGCTGCAGCTTGTTGGCGTCATTGTGCGGGGCGCTGTCGGTGCCCAGGAAAAAGCGCCGGTCGCCGCTCGTGGCGGCCTGCACCAGCGCGATGCGGTGGCGTTCGCGCTTGGCCACGGGCAGGCAGTAGTAATGCGGCTTGATCCCGCCGACCAGGATGTCGTTGCGGTTGATGACCAGGTGGTGCGTGGTGATCGTGGCCGCCAGCCCGCGCGGCGTGTCGCGCACGTAGTCCACCGCATCCTGGGTGGTGACATGTTCCATGATGACGCGCAGATCGGGGGTCTTCTTGCGGATCGGCTTGAGAATCTTGTCGATGAACACCGCCTCGCGGTCGAAGATGTCGACCTCGGGGTCGGTGACCTCGCCATGCACGCACAGCGGACAGCCGATCTCGGCCATCTTCTCCAGCACCGGGCGGACCTTGTCGAAATCCCGCACGCCGCTGGCCGAATTCGTGGTGGCCCCGGCGGGGTAGAGCTTCACGGCCGCGATCAGCCCCTCGGCATGGGCGCGGGCGACATCCTCGGGGTCGGTCTCCTCGGTGAGATAGAGCGTCATCAGCGGCTGGAAGGTGCTGTCCGGGGGCCGGGCGGCGAGGATGCGGTCGCGATAGCCGGCGGCCTGGGCGCCGGTGACAACCGGGGGAACCAGGTTCGGCATGATGATCGCCCGGGCGAAATGGGCCGCGGAGTGTGGCAGAACGCCCCTGAGCATCTCGCCATCGCGCAGATGCAGGTGCCAGTCGTCGGGGCGGCGGATCGTCAGCCGCATCGGGTCGCGCTTGTTCATGTGCGGGGCATACACCGCCGGCCCCGCGCTTTCCAGCATGATCGTATCGGGATGCCGCGCCGCGCGCCGGCCTTGGTTGCCCTGATCAGCCTCAGACGCTGCCGGGATCGGGGGTGTCGTGGCCCGTCGCTGCCCTGGGTGCCGCCCCGGCGCGGCCGGCCTCGTTTGGGGCCAGGGTGTGGTCGGCGAACAGCGACCGGTTGCTGTCGTGCATCAGGAAGCGGCACAACCGGGCCAGCAATCCCACGCGGCCGTCATCGTCGAGCTGCCGGAACAGCGTCCGCAAGTAGGGCAGGTGTTCGCGTCGGGCGCGCCAGTGGCGAGCGAATGGGGCGGCATCCAGCGTGCCCGCCATCGCATCGTCGATCAGGTGGTCCAGCACACCCATCGCCGCCAGCTCGCGCTCGGGCGTGGGGCCAAGGTGGGGTGTGCGCAGCAGCATCGTGTTATGCGCGGCGAATAGGGTCGCGTGCATGGCGTCCTCGGCCACCAGCGGATCGTGCAGGATCCAGGCCCGGCTGGCGGTCTCCAGCATCTGAGGCGCATAGCCGAAGCGGCTGGTGAAATCCCTGGCGCGCTGGCCCAGGAACCGGCGATCCCAGGCGGCCTGGGCCGGGTCCAGCGTTGCCTGTGGGCGGATGGCCAGTACCCGCGCCTCGGGGGCAGCCACGGAATAGGCCGCCGCGGCATAGCCCGCGCCGCCCGCGCCGAAGAACAGCACCCGGTCGAAATCCTCGAAATAGCCCGCGTCGATCAGTCGGTCGAAGTAGGCGTGGACGGCGCCGTCGCGAAACCAGCTGTCGCGCGCGTCGGCCAGCAGCGTCAGGGCCGACCAGCCGCGCGCCCGCGCCACCAGCCAACCG